>SHXL01000010.1 GCA_009693345.1 Betaproteobacteria bacterium | reverse complement strand
AGAAACAATGCGATGGGGAGCGCGACTGCGGCGAGAGGCCGAGCGAGAAACCTGAACATCCTCAGATTATATTCAATCGAGCGGCCGGAACTTGAGTTCCAGGGCGCGCTGGAACAATTCGGGCCGGTCTGGCCTGGGCAACGGCGAGGACTTGAGCACCGCGCGCTCAACCGCTTCATCGTAACCCGCATGGCCGCTCGACTTGCGCAGCTTGACCGACAGCACCCCGCCGGTCGGCAGCTGCACGACATCGAAGATCGCCTCCGGGTTCGCCTTGATGTCCAGCGGCAACACGATGTTGCCCCGGATCTTCATCTTGATGCGGCCGGCGTAGGCCTCATAGTCGCGCTTTTGCGATGCCGTCGCGTCGCGCGCCAGCTGATCCCTGATCTGCTGCCGCTCCCGGTCCACGGCGAACGACGCCTGCTCGCGCGCCAGCTCTTCATTGATGCGTTTGCGGGTTTCGTCCACCCTGGGCTTTGACGGCTCAGGCTTGGCAACGGGTTTCGGCGCCGGTTTAACCTTGACCGGTTCCTTGAGCGCTATGTCGGGCTTGGGAATCACCGGCTCGGGCTTTGCCGCCAGCGGTTCCGGCGCCGGTGCGGGCTTCGGTTCCACCTGAATTGGCGCGGGCACCGGCTCGCTCCACAATTCCACTTCAATGGCTTCCGGTGGCCGGTTCTGCCAGCGCACGCCGAATACCAGGACCGTGAACAGCAACAGGTGCACCGCCGCCGCGAGCACGAACGACGCAACCCTGCCCGGATCGACGCGCTCATCGAACATCGTGGAGGTGCCGGCCGCGGCAGTCATTGTCGAGGTTTCACCTGCAAACCAACCCGTTCCACGCCCTGCGCGCGCAGGTCGTCCATCACCTGGAGCACCGCCTCGTAGCGCACGTTCTTGTCGCCCGCAACCAGCACCGGGACCTTCGGATCCTTGAAGATTTTCGCAAAATCGGCGCGCTCAACCGGCCGGTCGCTCACGATGCGGCCCGCCGTGTCGCGCTCGCGCACCGACAGCGACCGGTCCTCCTTGATCACCACCTCGAGCGGTACGAGCTTGGGCTGGCCGGCCTTGGCGACCGAGGGCAGGTCGATCACGCCCGGCGTCACCAGCGGCGCGGTGACCATGAAGATCACGAGCAGCACCAGCATCACGTCGACGTACGGCACGACGTTGATTTCGGACATCGCGCCGCGCTTGGAATGCAGCCGCGCCATCAGGTTCTCACCACGGCCTGCCGCTGCAACACATTGGAGAATTCCTCCATGAAGCTCTCGAAGCGGATCGCGAGCCGGTCGATGTCATGCGAGTAGCGGTTGTACGCGACCACCGCGGGGATCGCCGCGAACAGGCCGATCGCGGTGGCGATCAGCGCTTCGGCGATTCCCGGCGCCACCTGCGCGAGCGTCGCCTGCTGGACGTTGGCCAGACTGCGGAATGCATGCATGATTCCCCACACCGTGCCGAACAGGCCGACATAAGGACTCACCGACCCGGTCGAGGCGAGGAATGACAGGTGGCTCTCGAGATGATCCATCTCGCGCTGGTAGGTCGCGCGCATGGCGCGGCGCGCGCCGTCCACCATGGTCGAGGCGTCCGTGCCGCGCTGCGCCCGCAGCTTGGTGAACTCGCGGTAGCCGGCCTCGAAGATGCGCTCCAGGCTGCCGATCGAATGGCGGTTGTTGACCGAGCCCTGATACAGCGAGTTGATGTCGTTGCCGCTCCAGAACTCGCGCTCGAACTGCTCGGTCTGCGCGCGCGCGCTGCGGATCGTCATCCACTTGCGGAAAATGAACATCCACGACATCAGCGACACCGCCAGCAGCAGCACCAGCACCGCCTTTACCAGGAACGAGGCGTTGGCTACGAGCGTCCAGAGTTCCATGTCCTGCGTGACTGTCATGCCGCGATCCTTGCCGTGAGGAATTCGGGGAGCGGCTGCGGCCGCATGTCCCTGTGCCGGATGCATGCGACCTGAATGCGCGCCGCGGCGCAGATCTTCCCATCCGCGAAGCGGGCTTCCTGCTCGAGCCAGAGGTAGGTTTTCTTTATTTCCAACGGCCGCACCGTAACGTCAAGCAGGTCTTCCAGCCTGGCGCCCGCCTTGAAATAAATTTCGGCGCGCGCGACCACGAAACCGATCCCTTCGACATCGGCGAGGCGCTCTTGGTTCACGCCGAGGCTGCGCAGCCATTCGCTGCGCGCGCGCTCGAAGTAACGCAGGTAGTTGGCGTAGTAGACGACACCCCCGATGTCCACATCTTCGTAGTAGACGCGCACCTGCCAGGAGAAGGTCCCGCCCGGGTCTCGCTCTCGCTGCACCGTCGCATTGTATCGGCACTGCCTGCGCTATGCTCGCCGGGTGGATATCAATGCGCACATGCTGGCCCCGGACAGCGCAATCCCGAATCACCCGCGCTGGCCACTGCTCGTTTACCCGGCTGCAGTGAAGCTATCGGGTCCGGATCCCGCAGCGATCTTCGAAGACCTTTTCGCGCGCAACCGCTGGCCTGCGGCATGGCGCAACGGCGTCTTCCCCTTTCATCACTATCACAGCGACGGCCACGAGGCGCTCGGCGTCTACAGCGGCGAAGTCACGGTTCAGTTCGGCGGCGATGCCGGAGTCACGATTACGGCGAAGCCAGGCGGTGTGATCGTGCTGCCGGCGGGCACCGGCCACAGGAAGCGTTCCTCGCGCGGCTCGCTGGGCATTGTGGGTGCCTACCCCGATGGCTGCCGGCCGACGACCTGCGTGCCGCCGCTGGAGCGCTACGGGAACAGCGCGAATACCGTCGTTGCCGTGCCCCTGCCTGCTTGCGACCCGGTGCATGGCGCCGGCGGTCCACTGTTCGATTACTGGAAACCGGGCTAGATCTATTCTTTGTCGCCCAGCAGATCTTGCGCAGCCTTGGGGGCGACGATCCCGAAATGGCGGTATGCGGTAAGCGTCGCCATGCGCCCGCGCGGCGTGCGCTGCAGGTAGCCGCACTGGATGAGATAGGGCTCGAGCACGTCTTCGATGGTTTCGGCTTCCTCGCCGACCACGTGGGCGAGGTTTTCCAGCCCCACCGGCCCGCCGGAAAATTTCTCGATCACCGCGAGCAGCAGCTTGCGGTCCATGAGGTCGAGGCCGAGTGCATCGACATCGAGCATCTTCAGCGCGGCATCGGCGACCGGCTTGGAGATCCTGCCGTCGGCCTTGACCTGGGCGTAGTCGCGCACGCGCCGCAGGAGGCGATTCGCGATCCGGGGCGTGCCGCGCGAGCGGCAGGCGATCTCGCTCGCCCCTTGGTTTTCAATTTCTATGCTCAAGAGCTGGGAGGAGCGTCGCACAATCGTTGTCAAATCATCCTGGCCATAGAATTCGAGCCGCGCGACGATGCCGAAGCGATCGCGCAAGGGGTTCGTCAGCATGCCGGCGCGCGTGGTGGCGCCCACCAGCGTGAACGGCGGCAGATCGAGCTTGATCGAGCGCGCCGCGGGGCCCTCGCCGATCATGATGTCGATCTGGTAATCCTCCAGCGCCGGGTAAAGGATCTCCTCGACGATCGGCGAGAGCCGGTGGATCTCGTCGATGAAGAGCACGTCCTTCGGCTCGAGGTTGGTGAGGAGCGCGGCGAGATCCCCCGGGCGCTCCAGCACCGGTCCGGAGGTCGAGCGCAGGTTGACGCCCATCTCCTTGGCGAGGATGTGCGCGAGCGTGGTCTTGCCCAGGCCCGGCGGGCCGAAGAGAAGGACGTGATCCAGCGCCTCGCCGCGGCCGCGCGCCGCCTGAATGAAAATCTCGAACTGGCCGCGAATCTTGTCCTGGCCGACGTATTCGGCGAGCGTCGCGGGGCGCAAGCTGCGCTCGATCTGCTCCTCCTGCACGGAGGAGGGCTTGGCGGAGATCAGACGGTCGGTTTCGACTGCCACGTCAGGATTTTGCCAGTGCCTTGAGGGCGGACCGGATTCCCTCGGTCACCGCGAGCCCCGGGGGCAGGCCTTTGACCGCGTTCAGCGCCTCTTTTTCGCTGTAACCGAGACCGACAAGGGCATTGAGGACATCGTTCGAGGCGCCTGCAGCCGGTTTCGTTTCTATATCCGAAATCTTTCCCTTGAGCTCCAGCAGCAGCCGTTCCGCCGTCTTCTTGCCGATGCCGGGAACCTTGGTGAGGCGCGCGCTATCCTGCAGCGTCACCGCCTGCGCGAGATCGGCCACCGAGAGGCCGGAAAGCACGGACAGCGCGGTACGTGCGCCGACCCCCGAGATGCGGATCAGCTTGCGGAACACCGAGCGCTCCTCGAGCGTCGCGAAACCGTAGAGCACATGCGCGTCCTCGCGCACCACGAGGTGCGTGTGCAGGGTTGCCGCATCTCCGGTCGCCGGCAGGTTGTAGAAGGTGCTCATCGGCACGTCGATCTCGTAGGCGACCCCGGCCACATCGAGCAGCACCTGGGGAGGATTCTTGGAAACCAGCTTGCCCGAGAGACGGCCGATCACTTCAAGCGGCCTTTTCGGAAAGAAAGACCTCTTGTGGAAAAACCACCCAGTTGTCCCCCATGCGCATGGCAGATGGCGCAGGCAAGCGCGTCAGCGGCGTCGGGCCCGGGATTTCCAGGCAGTGCGAGCAACCTTCTGACCATGTGCTGCACCTGTTCTTTTTTCGCGTGGCCCTTGCCGACCACGGCCTGCTTGACCTGCAGCGCAGTGTACTCCGCGACCGGCAGCCCCGCGATCACCGCGGCGCAGATTGCGGTGCCGCGCGCCTGGCCGAGCAGCAGCGTGGACTGCGGATTGACGTTGACGAAGACCTTCTCGATCGCCACCTCTTGCGGATGGTTTGACGCGATGATTTCCGAAATTCCGTCCAGGATGCTCTTCAGGCGAGCGGCCAGGTCGCCCGAGCCGGATTTGACGCAGCCGCTGGTGACGTAGCGCAGCTTGCCGCCCGTTTGCTCGATGACGCCAAAACCGGTGATGCGCAGGCCGGGATCGATGCCCAGGATTTTCACTCGTCGAATACGGCCGTGGTGTACACGTTCTGGACGTCGTCCAGTTCGTCCAGCGCCTCAAGCAGGCCGCGCATCTTCTCAGCGTCCGCGCCGGCGAACGCAATCTCGTTGAGCGCCTTCATTGTGACTTCGGCCGCGTCCGGCTTTAGCCCCACCTTTTCCAGCCCGGTCCTGACTTTGTCGAAATCGCCCGGCGCGCAGATCACCTCGACCGAAGCGTCCGGATTGCTGAGCACATCCTCGGCGCCCGCGTCGAGCGCCGCCTCCATGACCTTGTCCTCGCTTGCGCCCGGGGCGAAGACGAACTGGCCGCAATGCTTGAACAGGTACGCCACCGAGCCGTCGGCGCCCATATTGCCGCCATGCTTGGCGAAGGCGTGGCGCACCTCCGCGACCGTGCGCGTGCGGTTGTCGGTCAGGCACTCCACCAGCACCGCGGCGCCGCTGGTGCCGTAGCCTTCATAGCGCGCCTCTTCGTAGGCGACGCCCTCGAGCTCGCCCGTGCCGCGCTGCACCGCGCGCTGCACGCTGTCCTTGGTCATGTTGGCGTCGCGCGCCTTGTCGAGCATCAGCCGCAGGCGCGGGTTGGAATCGGGATCGCCGCCGCCCATTCTCGCCGCAACGGTGATTTCTTTGATCAGGCGCGTGAACACCTTGCCCTTCTTCGCATCCGCCGCCGCTTTGCGGTGCTTGATGTTTGCCCATTTGCTGTGTCCCGCCATGTGATAATTTTACCGTCATGGCCACATCGCTCCTCGTTGCGAAATCCCAGAAGCTCGAACTCGCCCTGCTGCCGGCGCTCGCCAACCGCCACGGCCTCATCACGGGCGCCACCGGCACCGGCAAGACCGTGACGCTGCAGACGCTGGCGCAGGGCTTCTCGTCGATCGGCGTGCCGGTATTCATGGCCGACGTGAAAGGCGACCTCTCGGGCCTCGCACAAGCCGGAGGCCCCAACTCTCCCGGCGGTGCAAACCCCAAGGTCGTCGAGCGGGCGAAGAGCCTGAAGCTCGAGCTCGCGTACGCCGCCTGCCCGGTGGTGTTCTGGGACGTATTCGGCGAGAGCGGCCATCCGGTGCGCGCGACGATCTCCGACATGGGCCCCCTGCTGCTCGCGCGGCTGCTGGGACTGAACGACACGCAGGAAGGCGTGCTCAACCTCGTCTTCAAGATCGCCGACGACAGCGGGCTGCTGCTGCTCGACGCGAAAGACCTGCGCGCGATGCTGCAATACGTCGGCGACAACGCGCAGAAGTTCACCACCGAGTACGGCAACATTTCCGCGGCTTCGATCGGCGCCGTGCAGCGCGGCCTGCAGGGGCTGGAGAGCCAGGGCGCGGACCGCTTCTTCGGCGAGCCGATGCTGAACATCGCGGACCTGATGCAGACCGCGAACGGCAAGGGCGTCGTCAATATCCTCGCCGCGGACAAGCTGATGAATTCACCCAAGCTCTATGCCACGTTCCTGCTTTGGATGCTGGCCGAGCTTTTCGAGCACCTGCCCGAGGTCGGCGATCCGGAACAGCCGAAGCTCGTGTTCTTCTTCGACGAAGCGCACCTGCTGTTCAGCGACCCGCCCAAGGCGCTGCTGGAGAAGATCGAGCAGGTGGTGCGGCTGATCCGCTCCAAGGGCGTGGGCGTGTATTTCGTCACCCAGAATCCGCTCGACATTCCGGATTCGGTGCTGGGGCAACTCGGCAACCGCGTGCAGCACGCACTGCGCGCTTTCACGCCGCGAGATCAGAAGGCGGTGAAATCCGCGGCCGACACCATGCGCCCGAATCCCAAGCTGAAGATCGACCAGGTGATCACCGAACTGGGCGTCGGCGAGGCGCTGGTCTCGTTCCTCGACGACAAAGGCCGCCCCAACGTCACCGAGCGCGCGTTCGTCGTCCCGCCGGGCAGCCGGCTCGGCCCGATCAGCGCCGACGAGCGCCGCAAGGTCATCGCCTCCTCGGCCATCGCCGGCCATTACGAAAAGGCGGTGGACCGGGAGTCGGCTTACGAGAAACTCAAGGGCCGTACTGAAGTAAAGGCAAAGGACGCGGAGAGTCCAAAAATGCAGGACACCCCGCAGTCCACCCAGAACGTGCTTTCCGACGTCCTCTTCGGCAAGACCGGCCCGCGCGGCGGCAAACAGTCGCAGGGCCTGCTCGAGGCCATGGCCAAGAGCGCAGTGCGCACCGTAGGTTCGCAGGTCGGGCGCGAAATCGTGCGCGGCCTGCTCGGCTCGATCCTGGGCAAGCGGCGTTGAATCCGGCGGGTGGGAGCGCCTCCGGCACGCAAAGGAGCGCCATCGGCGCCTATCGGTTCTGGGGCGTCGCCTTCGCTCTCGCGGGCACGATTGCGTTCGCGTTCCGACCGGTGCTGATCAAACTCGGCTATTCGGCGCACCCGGTAAGCGCCACCACGCTGCTGTTCCTGCGCATGACGCTGTCGCTGCCGTTCTTCCTCGCGATGGCATGGTGGTTCACGGACGGCGGGCCGATCGCGCGGCGAGATTGGCTCGGCATCGTCGGCCTGGGGTTCCTCGGCTACTACCTCGCCAGCCTGCTTGATTTCGTCGGCCTGCAGTACGTCCCGGCGGGGGTGGGACGCCTGATCATGTTCCTGTACCCGACGCTGGTTGTCATCCTTTCCGCGTTCTTCCTTTCGAAATCGCCTACGCGGCGCGAGCTCGCCGCCCTCGTTATCACCTACGCGGGCATCGCTCTGGTCCTGTCCGACCGGCTCGGCGCGGCGCCGGAGCACCACCAGTTCCTGTTCGGCGCGATGCTCATCTTTGCCGGAGCCATGTGCTACGCGGTGTATCTGGTCACCGGCAGCCAACTGGTCAAGCGCATCGGCAGCGTGCGCTTCACCGCCTATACGATGTTCGTCTCCACCGCGCCGACGATCGTCCAGTTCTTCGTGCTCGAATCGCCGGCGTCGCTCGCGCTGCCCGCGAACCTTTGGTGGATCGTGGTCCTGCTCGCCACCGTGTGCACCGTGCTGCCGGTGTTCCTCGTGGCCGAGGCCCTGAAGCGCATCGGCGCCAACCATTTCGCGCTGATTGGCGCGCTCGGGCCGGTCACCACGGTACTCGCCGATTTCCTGCTGCTCGATGGCGCGCTTGCCATCACGCAAATTCTGGGCGGCGCACTCGTCATCTCGGGCGTGCTGCTCGTCACCCTGAAAAGGAACTGAACATGGATCTGGGCATCAAGGGAAAAACTGCGCTGGTGTGCGCCGCCTCCAAGGGCCTCGGCAAAGGTTGCGCGCTGGCGCTCGCCGGCGACGGAGTCAATCTCGTCATCACGGCGCGCGGCAAGGACGCGCTTGAAGCAACCGCGGAGGAAATTCGTAGTAAGTACGGCATCAGAGTAACCGCGATTACAGGCGATATCACCACGGCGGAAGGACGCGCGGCGGCGCTCGCCGCCTGCCCCAGCCCCGACATTCTCGTCAACAACGCCGGCGGGCCGCCGCCGGGTGACTTCAGGAGCTGGTCGCGCGAGGACTGGATCAAGGCATTGGACGCCAATATGCTCGCGCCGATCGAGCTGATCAAGGCGACGGTCGACGGGATGATCGCGCGCAAGTTCGGCCGCATCGTCAACATCACCTCCGCCGCGGTAAGGATGCCGATCCCGGAGCTCGGCCTGTCGAACGGCGCGCGCACCGGCCTGACCGGCTTCGTCGCCGGTATTGCGCGCCAGACGGTGGCGCATAACGTCACCATCAACGGCCTGCTGCCGGGACCGTTCGATACCGATCGCCTGCGCGGCAACTTCATCTTCAACGCGAAGAAGCTGGGCAAGACGGTCGAGGAACTGGCGAAAGCGCGCGCCGAGGCGAACCCGGCGAAGCGCTTCGGCAATATTGAGGAGTTCGGCGCCGCCTGCGCGTTCCTGTGCAGCGCGCACGCCGGCTTCATCACCGGCCAGAACCTGCTGATGGACGGGGGCGCATTTCCAGGAACGCTCTGACCGGCGGCAATGAGTAGCCACGCTGGCGATCCCGAACTCGACCGCTGGAACGGCCGTTTCGCGGCCGAGGACTACGTCTTCGGCACGGCGCCCAACGCCTTCCTCGCGGCGCAGGCTCCGCTGCTGACACCCGGCGCGCGCGCCCTGTGCATCGCGGACGGCGAAGGCCGCAACAGCGTCTGGCTCGCCCGGCAGGGTCTCCAGGTCACCGCTTTCGATTTTTCGCCGGTCGGGATGGAGAAAGCACGCAGGCTCGCGGAGCGGTTCGGCGTCAACGTGGACTATCGCCTGTCAAGCATGGACGACTGGCGCTGGGACGCCGAGCAGTTCGACGTGGTGGCCGCGATCTTCGTTCAGTTCGCGTCGCCGCCCCAGCGCCAACGCATGTTCGACGGCATGAAGCAGGCGCTCGGGACCGGCGGCCTGCTGATCCTGCAAGGCTACCGGCCGGAGCAGATCGAATACGCCACCGGCGGGCCGAAGCGGCGCGAGAACATGTACGCGGAGGCAATGCTGCGCGACAGCTTCGCCGATCTCGACATCCTGCACCTCGCTTCGCACGACAACGCGGTGGACGAAGGGCCGGGACACAGCGGCATGTCCGCGCTCATCGACCTCGTGGCGCGCCGCCGGTGGCGCAGCGCTCCCGCCTCATGGTGCACCGCATGATTGACTATATGCGCATGTAGTCATATAACGCCGGGCATGAGCGAACTCGACCCGGTATTCGACGCGGTGGCCGCGTACTTCTCCGTACTGTCCGAGCCGACGCGGCTGAAGATCATGCACGCGGTCTGCAACGGCGAGCGGAGCGTGTCCCAGATCGTGGCGGAAACGGGCGCCACGCAGACCAACATCTCCCGCCACCTCGGGCTGATGCATCGGCACGGCGTGCTGGCGCGGCGGCGCGAGGGCACGCAGATCATTTACCGGGTGGCCGATCCGACGACGATCGATTTGTGCCGATCGGTGTGCAACCGCATCGCCGGCACGATCGACGAGCGCCGGCCGCTCAAGCGCCAGTTCCTGAAGCTGCTCCCGGCCGTGAAAAAGCGCGCGGCCTAGATCTGCAATGGCGCTTCCCCCGGTCCGGTCCGGCCGCATTCTCCCCGCCGCGGAAGACCGCCGCGGCTTCCTGAAGAGAACTCTGGCCCTCGCCGGCGGCGGCGCGGCACTCGCCACCGGCGTTGCCAACACGGCGCGCGCGCAGGGCGATCCGGCGATCCTCACCCTGCCCGCCCATTCAAAGGGCCTGGGCCAGCCGGTCGCGGCACGCGCCTATGGCCTGCCCTCCGAGCACGAAAAGAACCTCCAGCGCCGGGAGAGCCCCGGGTTGACGCGCGTGTCGCAGGCCTCGGTCGCATTTGCGCCGCTGCAGGGCATGTTCGGCACCATCACGCCGAACGGCCTGCATTTCGAGCGCCACCACCAGGGCTGGTGGGACATCGATCCGCGCCAGCACCGCCTGATGTTGATGGGGTTGGTGCGCGGGCCCAAGGTCTACACGATGGACGACCTGATGCGGCTGCCCTCGGTTTCGCGCATCCACTTCATCGAGTGCGGCGCCAATACCGGCATGGAATGGAGCAATGTCGCGGTGCCCTCCGTCCAGTACACGCACGGCATGCTCTCCTGCTGCGAGTTCACCGGCGTGCGTCTCTCGACGCTGCTCGAGCATTGCGGCGCCGACACGAAGAAGGGCCGTTACGTGCTCGCCGAAGGCGCGGACGGCTCCGGGCTCACGCGCACCATCGCCATGGAGCGCGCGCTCGACGACGTGATCGTGGCCTGGGGAATGAACGGCGAGATGCTGCGTCCGGAGAACGGCTATCCGCTGCGCCTGGTCGTGCCCGGCGTGCAGGGCGTCTCCTGGGTGAAATGGCTGCGGCGGATCGAGGTCGGGGACCAGCCGTGGTACACGCGTGAGGAGACGTTGCACTACGTCGACCTGATGCCCGACGGACGCCACCGCCAGTTCACCTCCGTGCAGGAGTGCAAGTCCGTCATCACCAGCCCCTCGGGCGGCCAGGCCTTGCTCGACCGGGGCCATTACAACGTCACCGGCCTCGCCTGGTCGGGAAGGGGCCGCATCAAGCGCGTCGATGTGAGCTTCGACGGCGGACGCAACTGGCAAACCGCGCGGCTTGAAACTCCCGTGCTGACGAAGGCGCTCACGCGTTTCAACATCGACTGGGTCTGGGACGGCAGCCCGGCCCTCCTGCAGAGCCGCGCGATCGACGACAGCGGTTACGTGCAACCCAGTAACGCACAGCTGCGCGCGGTGCGCGGCGCGCGCTCCATCTATCACAACAACTCCATCCAGTCCTGGCTGGTGGCGGCGAACGGCGAGGTCCGCAATGTCCAGGTGGGCTAGCGTCATGCTCGCCGTTCTGTTTTGCTCTGGAGTCTTTGCCCAGGGCAAGTTCCAGGGAATTGGACGCGCCGCGACGGCAGCGGAGATCGCGGCCTGGGACATCGATGTGCGGCCGGATTTCAAGGGCCTGCCGCCAGGCGAGGGCAGCGTGCGCAATGGCGAGGATCTCTGGGAAGCGAAGTGCGCCTCCTGCCACGGCACATTCGGTGAATCGAATGCCGTGTTTCCCCCGATCGTCGGCGGCACTACCGCCGCCGACATCGACAAGGGCCGGGTCGCGGCACTGACGCGCCCAAACGAAGGCCGCACCACGCTGATGAAGTTGTCGCAGATCTCCACGCTGTGGGACTACATCAGCCGCTCCATGCCCTGGAACGCGCCCAAGACGCTCGGCGCTGATGAGGTGTACGCGCTGACCGCCTACATCCTCAACCAGGGCCGGATCGTGCCCGACGAATTCGTGCTCTCGGACCGCAACATCGCGGAAGTCCAGAAGCGCCTGCCCAACCGCGACGGGATGAGGCGCGATCACGGGTTGTGGGAAACGAAGGGCCGGGCCGACGTCAAGGCGACCGCCTGCATGAAGAATTGCGGCCCGGAGCCGCACATCGTCTCGCAGCTGCCGGAGCATGCGCGCAATACCCACGGCAACCTCGCGGACCAGAACCGGCTGATCGGCCCGGCGCGCGGCGTCAACACCGCGGCGGGCCAGCCGGCGGCGTTGTCGGCGCACGGCGACCAGGCACGCGGGCTCGCCGAGAAATCCGGCTGCCTCGCCTGCCATGGCGCGCGGCAGCGGCTCGTCGGGCCGTCGCTTGCAGAAATCGCGTCCCGCTACCGGACCGACAACGGCGCGGAGCCGCGCCTGGCAGCCAAGGTAATATCGGGCGGTCAGGGTGCCTGGGGCAGTGTGCCCATGCCGGCGCAGCCGCAACTTCAGGAGAGCGACGTGCGCGCTCTCATCCGATGGATTCTTACGAGTGAATAATGGAGGCAACATGAAACAATCTCGCAGAAGGGCATTGAAGGCGGGCGGCGGCGCCGGCGTGCTGGCGTTGCTGTGTGCTGCCGGCGTCGTCAGTCCGGGCGACGTTCTGGCGCAAAGCGGCAACCAGGCTGCATTTGCCATGAAAACCGTGCGCGAGGCGATGCGCGCCCTGGGCGCCCAGGCGCCGGCCGTATCCGCGGCGATCCAGATCAAGGCGTCCGAGATCGCGGAAAACGGCGCCGTCGTCCCGATCTCCATCGAGAGCAAGCTGCCCGGCACGGAGTCGATTACGCTGCTGATCGAGAAGAATCCGAACCCGCTTGCCGCAAGCTTCACTATTCCCGCGGGCACGGAACCCAATGTCTCGACGCGAGTGAAGATCGGCGAAAGCTCCGACGTCTATGCGCTGGTCAAGGCCGAGGGCAAGTTCTACATGGCGAAGAAGGAAATCAAGATCACGCTCGGCGGCTGCGGCGGCTAAGCGATCACCGAGCGTACTGTAAACAAACCGGGAGACATGACATGGCAGATCCGATGAGAATCCGCGTCGCCGCGCGCGACGGCGTAGTCAACGTAAAAATCCTGATGAGCCACGAAATGGAGACCGGCCAGCGCAAGGATGGCGCGGGCAAGCTCGTGTCGGCGCACTACATCAGCAAAGTCACCGCGACGCACAAGGGCCAGACCGTGCTATCGGCAGAGTGGGGGCCGGCGGTTGCGAAGAATCCGTTTCTCGAATTCAACTTCAAGGGCGGGCAGAAAGGCGACAAGATCGCGGTCACCTGGGAAGACAACAAGGGCGAGAGCCGTACCGACGAGACGACCATCAACTAGGAAGGGGCAGCGATGATCCGCAGGAAGATGGCCGCCACAGTGCTGGCGGCAGGAGCGGCGCTCGGGGTCTCGGCCCAGAGCAGCCCGGAGGCCGAAATCGCCAAGTACCGGGAGGCGCTCGCGGCAGGCAATCCGGCGGAATTGTGGGAAGCGCGCGGCGAGGCTCTCTGGAAGCAGAAGCGCGGGCCGAAAAACGCATCGCTGGAGGCTTGCGACCTCGGCAAGGGCGCGGGAGCGGTGAAAGGCTCGTATGCGGAATTGCCACGCTATTTCGCCGACGCCAACCGCGTCATGGACCTGGAAACGCGGCTTGTGCACTGCATGACGACGCTACAGGGTTTTCGGGTCGCGGACGCCACCAAGCGCGTTTTCGGCGCTGGCACCAACCGCTCGGATTTCGAATCGCTCGCGGCGTGGATTACCTCCGAATCGAAGGGCGTGACAATGAATGTTGCGCTGGACCACGCAAAGGAGCGGGAGGCCTACCAACTCGGCGAAAAAATGTTCTACTTCCGCGGCGGGCCGCACGATTTTGCCTGCGCCACCTGCCACAGCGAGAGCGGCAAGCGCATCCGGCTGCAGGACCTGCCGAACCTGACCGAGAAGGCCGGCGCGCAACTCGCCTACACGACCTGGCCTGCCTACCGTGTGTCGCAGGGAGAATTGCGCACCTTCCAGTGGCGCTTGAACGACTGCTTCCGGCAGCAGCGCTTTCCGGAGCTGAAGTTCGCCTCGGAAGCGTCGATCGCACTCACCACGTTCCTCGCGCGCAACGCCAACGGCGCCGCATTCGACGCCCCGGCAATCAAGCGCTGAAAGGCCACCGATGAAAACCAGAACCTGCGCCACGGCCGTGTTCGCCGCCATTGCCGCCATCGCGGCCGGCTGCGCCGGCATGAACGATCAGGAAACTTCGCAAAAGGCCCTGGAGGTCATGAAAGCTTCCTTCAATGAGCGAGGCCAGGCCAAGCTCGACCGGCTGAACCAGGACGAGGCCCAGAAGCTGTGCAGCAAGCCGCCTTCGCAGGAACTCGCCAAGGACATTGCCGCAGGAATAGAGAAGGCGAATCTCGCTTCCATCAGGTATCCGGCCGACGGCAGACTGATGGGCGACTGGCGGCAAGGCGAGCGGATCGCGCAAAGCGGGATCGGCAAACAGTTCTCCGACGACCCGAAGATCCCCGCCGGCGCCAATTGCTACGCCTGCCACCAGTTGAGCAAGGCCGAAATCTCCTACGGCACGATCGGGCCGAGTCTCTACAACTACGGCAAGCTGCGCGGCACGAGCGATGCGATCCAGCGCTATACCTACGGCAAGGTCTACAACTCGCAAGCCTTCACTGCCTGCTCCAACATGCCGCGCTTTGGCCACAACGGCATCCTCACGGAACAGCAGATGAAGGACGTGACCGCCCTGCTGCTCGACCCAGGTTCTCCCGTAAATCAATGAAATCCGCACTGCGAACTCGGCCGTGAGACGGCGCGAGTTCCTGGGCGCCCTCGCCGCGGCAGCCGCGCTGGGCGCACCGCTCGGCGCGGCCCGCGCCCAGGCGGCGCGGTCGCTCTATGACCCGCCGCCTTTCGGCAACGTGAGCTTCCTGCACTTCACCGACTGCCATGCGCAGCTGCTGCCGACGTATTTCCGGGAGCCCAGCGCCAATATCGGCGTCGGCGACGCCGCGGGGCGCGCCCCGCACCTGGTGGGCGAGCACCTGCTTCGGCACGCAGGCATTCCGGTGGGCAGCCCCGAAGCGCACGCCTTCACCTACCTCGATTTCGAGGCTGCTGCGCGCCGCTACGGCAAGCTGGGCGGCTTCGCGCACCTTGCGACACTCGTGAAGCGAACCCGGGCTGCGCGGCCCGGCGCGCTGTTGCTCGATGGCGGCGATACCTGGCAGGGATCGGCGACCGCGCTATGGACGCGCGGCCAGGACATGATCGAGGCGCAAAAGCTGCTCGGCGTGGACCTCATGACCGCGCACTGGGAGTTCACCTACGGCGAGAAGCGGGTGCAGGAGGCGGTGAAAGGCCTCGCGCCGATCGAGTTCCTCGCGCAGAACGTGAAGACCGCCGATTTCAACGACCCCGTTTTCAAGCCCTACGTGATGCGCGAGATGAACGGCGTGCCGGTCGCGGTGATCGGCCAGGCCTTCCCGTACACGCCGATCGCCAATCCGCGCCATTTCGTCGCCGAGTGGACCTTCGGTATCCAGGAAACCGATTTGCAGAAAATCGTGGACGAGGTCCGTGCCGGAGGCGCGCGCGCCGTGGTGCTGCTCTCGCACAACGGCATGGATGTCGATGTGAAGCTCGCGGGGCGGGTGCGCGGCATCGACGCCATACTCGGGGGCCACACCCATGACGGCGTGCCGGTGCCGCTCGTCGTCGGCAATTCGGGCGGCAAGACGATCGTCGCGAACTCGGGCTGCAACGGCAAATTCCTCTCCGTTCTCGACCTGGAAGTGAAAGGCACGGGCGTCACCGACTTCCGCTACCGGCTGCTACCGGTGTTCTCCAATCTCCTGCCGCCCGATCCGGCGATGCAGGCACTCATCGAACGCGTGCGCGCGCCATACAAAGCGAAGCTCGAGGAGCCGCTTGCGGTCACCGAGGGGCTGCTCTACCGCCGCGGCAACTTCAACGGCAGCTTCGACCAACTGATCCTCGACGCGCTGATGGCCGTGAAGGACGCGGAAATCGGCTTCTCGCCCGGTTTCCGCTGGGGCACGACGCTGCTGCCCGGCCAGCCGATCCTGCGCGAGCACCTGATGGACCAGACCGCCATCACCTATCCGCAGGTGACGCTGAGCGAGCCGACCGGCGCCGAGATCAAGGCGATCCTCGAGGACGTGTGCGACAACCTGTTCAATCCCGATCCCTACCTGCAGCAGGGCGGCGACATGGTGCGCGTTGGCGGCATGACCTACGCGTGTGACCCGGCCGCGAAAATAGGTGCGAGAGTTTTTGATTTTAGAATAAGAAACAAATTGATTGAGGCCGACAAGCGCTACAAGCTGGTCGGCTGGGCGCCGGTGGCCGAAGGAGCGAAGGGCGAACCGGTTTGGGACGTGGTCGAGCATTACCTCAAGGACCGGAAAACGATTCCCGCGCGCTCGCCGAATGTACCGAAATTGATCGGTGTCGAGCGCAACGCGGGCCTCGCGTGAGATTGCTCCTCGCCCTCGCGCTGTCGCTCGCGCTTCCCGCGCTGGCGCTCGAATCGATCCGGGTCTCCGACAGCGTTTATTTCATCCGCGGCGAGGCGGGTGTGCCCTCCGTCGCGAACCGCGGCCATACCTCGAACGCGGGTTTCATCGTTACGCGCGAAGGGATCGTCGTATTCGATGCGCTCGGCACGCCGGTGCTCGGCAAGGAGTTCATCGAGGCGATTCGCAGGATAACGCCGGCGCCGATCCGGCGCGTCATCGTCAGCCACTACCACGCCGACCATTTCTACGGGCTGCCGCCGTTCAAGGACCTCGGCGTCGAGATCTGGGCGCACCGCGCGGCGCGCGCATACCTCGATTCCGAGGGGGCGAAACTGCGCCTTGCCGAGCGGCGCCAGTCGCTCGCGCCCTGGGTCGGCGCGGACATGCGCCTGGTTCCCGCCGACCGCTGGCTGGAGGGCGAGGTTTCATTCAAGCTCGGCGGCCTCACGTTCCGGGTCTTTCCGATCGGCCCGGCGCATACGCCGGAAGACCTCGCAATGGCGGTGGAAGAGGAAAACGTGCTGTTCGCCGGCGACCTGATGTTCGCCGGGCGTATTCCGTTTGTCGGCGATGCCGACAGCAAATCGTGGATCGCCGCGATCGACCGCATCGTACAATTCAAGCCGAAGATCCTGATCGGCGGCCATGGCGATGCGTCGCGCGATGCCGCCGCCGATCTGCGCATGACGCGCGACTACCTCGTCTACCTCAGGGACAAGATGGGTGCGGCCGCCACCGAGCTCGAAGATTTCGAAACCGCCTACGCGAAAACCGACTGGTCGCGCTTTTCGCACTTGCCTGCTTTCGAGGCGGCCAACCGCAGGAACGCGTATAACACTTACATCCGTTTGCAAGGAGGAGATAAATGAATCGGCTAATCGGAATTCTGGCAGTACTCGCAATCGCCGGCTGTGCCAGCAGCGGCGACTCGCTTACCGATCCCATCGGCCCCGATAAAGTGGTCTATCACCTGAATGAGGGTTTGCCCCAGGCAACCAACGGACTGCGCAATGTCCGCAACCATCTCGAGGTGAACCCCAAGGCGCAGATCGTCGTCGTTGCGCATGCGCAGGGCGTCGACTATCTGATGAAGGGCAAGAAAGACGCCAACGGCAATCCCTACGAGGCGATCGTGCAGGACCTGAAGAGCCAGGGCGTCAAGTTCGATGTCTGCGAGATCACGCTGCGCAACCGCAAGCTGACCAGGGACCAGTTCATCGAGGAAGCCGCCTATGTGCCCTCGGGCGTCTCGGAAATCACGCGCCTGCAGCAGCGCGAAGGTTTTTCCTACCTGCGGCCCTGACTACCAGAGGGGCTCTGACCCCTTAAGCGGCCAGAACGAGCAACCACACCACCGCCACGTTCAGCAGCGAAAGCATCACCGCAGCGCTGCCCAGGTCCTTGGCGCGCTTGGCAAGGTGATGATCGTCCAGCGAAACGCGATCCACCGCCGCCTCGATCGCGGAATTGAGCAGTTCGATGACCAGAACGAGCAGTACACTGCCGACAAGCAGCGCACGCTCCAGGCCCGTTGTGCCGAGCAACGCGCCCGCCGGGACCAGGATCGCCGCGAGCATCACTTCCTGGCGAAAAGCGTCCTCATGCCGCAGCGCGGCGGCCAGGCCGGACAGCGAGTATCGCGTCGCGTTGATCAGCCGCCGCAGGCCGGTCCTGCCTTTGTGGGAGTTCTCCATCCCGCGCCGACTCTATCAGGCCGCGGGCACGAGTGTGCGCAGCAACTCCTCTTGCACCACGCGCGGCTTGCCACGGCGCGGCGCGGGCGCCTCGAAGGCGCCTTCGGACGTCATGGTCCAGGCCTGGTTTGCGTCGTCGAGATAGGCCTTCAACCCTTCATTGATGACACGCGCCTTCAGCACCGGATCGAGCACCGGGAAGGCCAACTCGATGCGGCGGAAGAAATTGCGGTCCATCCAGTCGGCGCTCGACAGAAACACGTCCTCGGCGCCGTCGTTCAGGAAATAGCAGATGCGGGTGTGCTCGAGAAACCTGCCGACGACGGAACGCACGCGGATGTTTTCCGAGAGCCCCGCAACCCCGGGACGCAGCGCGCAGACGCCGCGCACGACGAGGTCGATCTGCACCCCCGCCTGCGAGGCCGCATAGAGCTCCTCGATCAGGTCGGGTTCGAGCAGCGCGTTCATCTTCGCGATGATGCGCGCCGGCTTGCCTTCCTTGGCGAGACGCACTTCGTTCCTGACCGCCGCCACCACGCGCTTGTGCAGCGTGAAGGGCGACAGCCACAGGTGCTTCATGCGGCTCGAGCGGCCGAGCCCGGTGAGCTGCTTGAAGACTTCGTTGACGTCCGAACAGATCTCTTCCTTCGCGGTGAGCAGCCCGAAATCGGTGTACTGGCGCGCGGTGCGCGGGTGGTAGTTACCGGTGGCAAGGTGCGCGTAGCGCCTGAGCACGGTGCCCTGCGGACCGTCCTCGCGCCGCACCACCAGCGCCATCTTGGCATGGGTCTTGTGGCCGACCACGCCGTAGATGACGTGCGCTCCGACCTCCTCCAGCCGCGACGCCCAGGTAATGTTCACTTCCTCGTCGAAGCGCGCCATCAGTTCCACCACCACCGTGACTTCCTTGCCTCGCTTTGCCGCTTCGATCAGGATTTCCATCAGTTCGGAGTCGGTGCCGGTGCGGTACACGGTCTGCTTGATCGCGATCACGCGCGGATCGGTGACCGAGGTGCGGATGAAATCGATCACCGGCGTGAACAATTCGTACGGGTGGTGCAGCAGCACGTCCTGCTTCTTGAGCACCGCATAGATGTCCTTCTGGCCGGCCAGCGCCGGCGGCGGCGCGGGCTGGAACACCGGGTACTTGAGATCGGGCCGCTCGACGCGGTCGGTCACCTCGCTCAGACGGTAAAGGTTGACCGGGCCGTCGACCCGGTACAGGTCCGCTTCCGACAAGCCGAACTGCTGCAGGAGGAAATCAATGGTCTGCTGCGAACAGTTGTCGGCGACTTCCACGCGCACCGCATCGCCGAAATGGCGCTGCAGGAGCTCGCCCTGGATCGCGATGCGCATGTTCTTGATCTCTTCCTCGTCCACGAAGAGATCTGAATTGCGCGTCACGCGGAACTGGTGGCAACCTTTGATCTCCATGCCCGAGAACAGTTCGTCCACGTGCGCGTGCAGGATCGAGGAAAGGAACACGAACGCGTACTCGGCGCCCGCGACGTCCGCGGGCAACCGGATGACGCGCGGCAGCGCGCGCGGCGCCTGCACGATGGCGGCGCGCGATTTGCGCCCGAAGGAATCGCGGCCTTCCAGCTCGATCGCGAGGTTGAGCGACTTGTTCAGCACGCGCGGGAACGGATGCGCCGGGTCGAGGCCCATCGGGGTAAGCACGGGCAGCAGCTCGCGCATGAAATAATCCCGGATCCAGGTGCGCTGCGGCTCGGTCCAGTCCTCCCGTTTCGGAAAAATCACACCTTGCTTGACCAGCGCGGGCAGCAGCACGCTGTTCAGCAGCCGGTACTGCTCGCCGACCAGGGCACGAGCCTGCGCCGACACCAGCTCGTAGACTTCCGCCGGACTGCGGCCGTCGGGACCCGATTCCTTGATGCCCGCCTTGATCTGCTCCTTCAGTCCCGCGACGCGGATTTCGAAGAACTCGTCGAGATTGGAGGAAACGATGGTGAGGAAGCGCAGCCGCTCGAGCAAGGGCACCGCGTCGTCGGCCGCCTGCGCCAGGACCCGCCGGTTGAACTCGAGCAGGCCCAACTCCCGGTTCAGGAAATGCGACGGTTGGAGATTCTTTTTGACCATGGGGGACAGCGGGGAGGGGCTTGCGACCTCTAAGCGCCTAGCCTACACGACAATCGTTGCAGCGATGTGAAACCACGGCGCACCCGGCTTCTAGCCCGATTTCCCAGCTTATCCACAGGGTGTAAGCTTTTCCTCGCCATGCCCCGCCCTGACGTGCTCGCCGCGGTCGACCTCGGCTCGAACAGTTTCCACCTGCAGGTCGGCAGGGTCGTCGACCGGCAGATCTATCCGCTCGATTCGCTGCGCGAAGTGGTGCGCCTGGGCGCCGGCCTGACCGCCGACAAGCGCATCGACCGCGCCACGCAGGCGCGGGCGCTGGAAGCGCTGGCGCGCATCGGCGAGCGCCTGCGCGGCCTGCCGCGCGGCGCCGTGCGCGCGGTGGGGACCAACACGCTGCGGGTGGCCAAGAATGCGCCGCAGTTCCTGCGCGAGGCGCGCGCAGCGCTCGGCTTCCCGATCGAGGTGATCGCCGGCCGCGAAGAAGCGCGCCTCATCTACCTCGGCGTCGCGCACGCGATCGCGCCGGCGGCGCACGGGTCGGACAAAAAGCGGCTGGTGGTGGACATCGGCGGCGGCTCCACCGAATTCATCGTCGGCAAAGGCCTCGACCCGCTGCTGACGGAGAGTCTCTACATGGGCTGCATCAGCTACAGCCTTGCCTACTTTCCCGAAGGACGGATCGACAAGTCGCGTTTCAAGAAGGCCGAGCTCGCGGCGCGCCAGGAACTCGCCGGCATGGCGGGCGCATACCGCAGCGCCGGCTGGCAGGAAGCCGTGGGCTCATCGGGCACCGCGCGCGCGCTGGAGTCGATCCTGCGCGAGAACGGCTTCGCCGCGGAAGGCATTACGCTGGAGGGGTTGGAGCGGCTGAAGAGCCTCCTGCTCAAGCACGAGCGTGCCGAACCCGACCGCATCGCCGGGCTGCGCAAGGACCGGGCGGTGGTGATGCCCGGCGGCCTGGCGATCATGCTCGCGGCGTTTGCCGAGCTCGGCATAGAGCGCATGGCTGTTTCGGATGGCGCGCTCCGGCATGGCGTGCTCTACGACCTGCTCGGGCGCGTGCAGTACCACGACATGCGCGAGGCGACGGTGACGCAGTTCATGCGCCGCTACCACGCCGATCCGGCGCAGGCCGAGCGGGTACGAATCCTGGCGCTCAGGATGTTCGATTCCATCTCCCCGGAAGAAAAAGAACCGGAAACGGAGCGGCTGCTGCTCGACTGGGCGGCGCGGCTGGCGGAGATCGGCTTGTCGGTGGCGCACGCCCAATATCACAAGCACTCGGCCTACATCCTGTCAAATGCCGACATGCCGGGCTTTTCGCGCATGGAACAGCAACGCCTCGCGCGCATCGTGCTCGCGCACCGCGGCAAGCTGGGCAAGATGCACGACGCGGGCCTGGAGGACGGGGACTGGGCGCTGGTGTTCGCGCTGCGGGTCGCGGCGCTGGTGCTGCGCAACCGCACCGACGCGCGCTTTCCGCTGCTGCGCGTGGCCGGCGACGAGGCCGGCTACCTGCTCGACCTGCCGCAGGCCTGGCTGGAGGAAAACCCGCTGGCCGCCGCCGCGCTCGACACCGAAACCGAGCACTGGAAAGCAATCGGCATGAAATTCTCCGTCAATGGCCTGTCGGAGAAAAAAGTCGCGCAGCTACGAAACTGAGGCGCGGCTAAATCAGGTCCGGCGCGATCACCGCGCGCACCACCACCTGCGCATCACCATCGCGCTCGCGGTTATCGAGCCACCACAGTCCGCCCTTCTTGACGCTCCAGTCGGACGGCCGGCCGGAAACGAGCGCCGCTGCCGCCCGCCCGAAATCCGGCTGGTGCCCGACCAGGATTAACACGCCCTTGTGCCCGGGCCAGCCGGCGGCCTCGATAAGGTCTTTGAACTGCGCGCCAGGCGCAAGGCGGTCCGAAATCTTGTAGCGCGCCTCGAGTGCGTCCGCGGTCTCCCGGGCGCGCCGCGCCGGACTGGAAATCAACGTGAATTTCGACGGCAGCCGGTGCTGCAGCCACTGCGCCACGCGCGCGGCCTGCTTGCGGCCCTTGCCGGTGAGCTTGCGCTCCAGGTCGCGCTCTCCCTCCTCCGCGTCCGCGTGCCGCCAAAGAATAAGCTCCATCTAACCCCCCACCTTCTGCCGGGCCCGGGAAAGGCGCGCGGCAGGGAAGCGCACAGTAAACCGGCTGCCTCTTCCGGGCGTGCTCTCGATAGCCAGCGTCGCCTGGTGCCGCGCCAATGCGTGCTTCACGATCGACAGGCCGAGGCCGGTGCCGCCGGTCTCGCGGGAACGGCCGCGATCCACTCGGTAAAAACGCTCGCTGAGACGAGGCAGATGCTCCGGGTCGATGCCGATGCCCGTGTCCTCGACCGAGAACTCGGCGCCCGCATCGCGCGAGTTCCAGCGCAGGCGAATCTCGCCGCCGGCGGGCGTATAACGCACCGCATTGGACACCAGGTTCACGAACGCACTCGCGATTTCGCTCTCCGCACCAAGCAGATCGTACTCCCCCGCCGCTTCGAGCGAGATCCGGTGCTTGTTCCCGGACAACCCGTCCGCCTCGGCACGCACACGCTGGAGCAGCGGCCGCAGCGCGATGCGCTCGGCGACCGGCGGCGGCGCGTGTTCCAGCGACGAGAGCGTGAGCAGGTCGTCGATCAGCCGCTTCATGCGCTCGGCCTGCGGCGCCATCATGCCGACGTAATCGCGCACCCGCGACGCATCCAGCTTGAGATCCTGAATGGTCTCAAGAAAACCCGCGAGCACCGTCAGCGGCGTGCGCAGTTCGTGGGAGACGTTGGCGACGAAGTCGCGCCGCATCGCTTCGACCCTGGCCGCACCCGTGACGTCCTGCGACAGCAGCAGGTGCTCTTCGTCGCCGAAGGAGACGATCTGCAGCGACAGCGTGCGCTGGCTGCCCGCGGCCCCTCGTGCTCGCACAACCGGAGATGGTGCAGTAAAGTAACAATGGCCCTGGTACAAAAAATCGGGCAGGTCACCCGCCCTGGGTCAAACCCAGAAAATTGCCGCTCTGAATCGCAAGCTCCAGATCTGGTCGTTCTAGCTAGACGTTGAAGCGGAAGTGCATGACGTCGCCGTCATGCACGACGTACTCCTTGCCCTCGACGCGCAGCTTGCCGGTCTCCTTGGCGCCCACCTCGCCCTTGCAGGCCATGAAGTCTTCGTAAGTCGTGACTTCGGCGCGGATGAAGCCGCGCTCGAAATCGGTGTGGATCACACCCGCGGCCTGCGGCGCAGTGGCGCCGACTGACACGGTCCATGCGCGCGCTTCCTTCGGTCCGACCGTGAAGTAAGTCTGCAGCCCGAGCAGCTGGTAGCCGGCGCGAATCACGCGCGCCAGGCCCGGCTCTTCCATGCCCATGTCGGCCAGGAAAATCCCCTTGTCCTCGTCCGGCATGTCCGCGATCTGCGATTCCATCGCGGCACAGATGGCCACCACCGGAGCCGCTTCTTTCTTCGCGTGGGCTTGCGCCGCCGCGAGCAGCGGGTTGTCCTTGAAGCCGTGCTCCGCGACGTTCGCCACGTACATCGTCGGCTTCATGGTGAGCAGGAAGAGCGGCTTCAGGACGACGAGTTCTTCCTTCGACCACTCCACCGAGCGCACCGGCCTGCCCTGGTCGAGCGCGGCGAGCGCCTTGTCCAGAACGGCGACCAGGCGCTGCGCCTCCTTGTCGCCGCCGGTCTTGGCGACCTTGGCGTTCCTCGAGAGCTGCTTTTCGACCGCGGCCAGGTCCGCCAGCGCCAGTTCGGTGTTGATGACCTCGATATCGGACACCGGGTCGATCTTGCCCGCGACATGGATCACGTTCGGATCCTCGAAGCAGCGCACCACGTGGACGATGGCATCGGTCTCGCGGATGTTGGCAAGGAACTGGTTGCCGAGGCCCTCGCCTTTGGATGCGCCAGCGACGAGCCCCGCGATGTCGACGAATTCGACCGCCGCCGGGATGATCTTCTGCGACTTCTCGATCGCGGCCAGCCCCGCGAGCCGCGGGTCGGGGACTTCGACGATGCCCACGTTCGGTTCGATGGTGCAGAACGGATAGTTCTCCGCGGCGATGCCTGATTTTGTCAGTGCATTGAACAGCGTGGACTTGCCCACGTTCGGCAGGCCGACGATCCCGCATCGCAGGCTCATGTCGAGCTTTTGCCTACTTCTTCTTGCTGAACAGCAAACCGAAGAGGCCTTTGGCTGCGGGCTTTTCCGGCGGGATTTCGACCTTCGGTTCGAGCCTGGGTTCAGGCTTGGGCTTGGGTTCGGCCTTCTTCTCGACCGGCTTTTCCTTCTCGTAGCTATGCAACTTCTGCATCGCCCCCTGCAGGTCGCCGGCAAGGCACAGCGGCAGCACCTCGATACAGCGCCCGATTGCGCCGTCGATGGCTTCGCGGTCCTCCGCCGATGGCTTGTTCAGCACGTAGTCCGCGACGACGTTCTTGTCTCCCGGGTGCCCGATGCCCACGCGCAGGCGCCAGTAATCATGCGAACCGAGCCGCTGCGAGATGTCCTTCAGGCCGTTGTGGCCGGCGATGCCGCCACCCTGCTTCATCTTCGCGACGCCCGGCGCGAAGTCGAGTTCGTCATGCACCACGAGGATCTCGGCGGGCAGAATCTTGAAGAAACCGGCCAGCATCTGCACCGCACGCCCGCTGGCGTTCATGAAACTCTGCGGCAGCACCAGCCAGGCGCCCGCAGTTCCCCCTGCGGCACCCATGCGACCGACCAGCGCCTGGTACTTGCCGTCCTTGCGCAGCGCCGCCGCCGACTGCACGGCAAAGCGCTCCACGAGCCAGAAACCGGCGTTGTGGCGGGTGCGTTCGTAGTCCTTGCCGGGATTTCCCAGGCCGACAACGAGGCGGATGGCGCCGGCCAAGGCTTACTTCTTCTCTTTCTTCTCGGCCGGTTTCTCGGCCGGCTTGCCGCCCTTGTCGCCGCCCTTGTCGCCGCCCTTGTCGCCGCCCTTGGCAGCCTTGTCGCCAC
>SHXL01000190.1 GCA_009693345.1 Betaproteobacteria bacterium | reverse complement strand
TCTTCAATTCGCCAATCTTCTCCTGCAGCTCGGCGCGCTCAGCTTCCCGCTTGACGAACTGCTGCGCGGCGTCGGCCGCAAGCGCCGCGAGGCGCTGCCAGCCGCGCCATGCTTCAGCGCAGGCGAGCGCCAAGTCCCCGGCGCCGGCATGCGCATCGAGCAAGTCGCGCTGCGCGGCCGCGCGCAGCAGCGACTGGTGCTCGTGCTGGCCGTGGATGTCCACCAGGAATTCGCCGATCTCCCTCAACTGCGCCAGCGTTGCCGAATGGCCATTGATAAAGCAACGCGAACGGCCAGCCCGATCGATCGTGCGGCGCAAAATGACGTTATCCGGATCACCTTCGAGACCTGCGTCGCTGATGAATTGCTTCAAGGATTGATTGCTTGAAAAATCAAACTCAGCCGACAATTCGGCGCGCTCCGCGCCTTCGCGCACCAGCGAGGCGTCGGCGCGGCCGCCGACCAGCAGCTCGATGGCATCCACGAGGATCGATTTGCCCGCGCCGGTCTCGCCGGTGAGCACGGTGAAGCCGGCGCCGGTCTCGAGCTCGACCCGCTCCACGATCACGAAATCCCGGATTCCCAGCGCACGCAGCATCGCAGGCGAATGCTGCCCGCGTTACCGGATTCCGGCAAGCCCATGGCACAGCGGCTAGAATGGCCGTCTGATTCCTTGAGGAGGGAGCATGAACCCGAAACAGCGCATCAGCTACTTTCCGGTCGAGCAGATGGACGCGGAGATGCAAAAGGAGATGGACCGCTGCCGCCGCGAGGGCACGCCCCGGCCCGAGAGTTCCGCGGTGCGCGCCCACGTCCCGGCCGCGTTCTGGTCGTTCGCCAATTCCTGGCGCGACCTGTTCCGCAACGGCGTCTGCGCGCACCCGATCAAGGAACTTTGCCGGCTCTACGTGTCGCGTTCGGTGCAGTGCGACTATTGCGGCAATCAGCGCTCGGTCAAGGCGGCCGGCGCCGGCATGATCGAGGACGATGTCAGGGACCTGCTCAATTTCGAGAAATCCGCGCGCTACTCGAAGCAGCAGAAAGCGGCGCTCTCCTATGCCGAGGCGATCACCTGGCACCTGGACACCGACGATGCATTCTGGGCGCGGCTGCACCGCCACTTCAGCGAGCCCGAGCTGGTGGAGCTGGGCTGCTTCATCGCCCTCACCATGGGGCAGCAGAGCTGGCTGCGGCTGCTCAACATCGACCATCACCAAGTGCTCGCGGGCACTTCGGCATCGATGGCACCGGGCTACCAGACGCAGGATGAACTCAGACGCTCGAAGGGCGACCCCGAGTACTGGGCCAAGCAGGGGCGCGCATGAAGAGACTTATTTTTGTCGTCATTGCACTGTTCGTCGGAACCGCGGCGGCGCAAACCTACCCCTCCAAGGCCATCAGAATCATCGTGCCTTTCACGCCGGGCAGCGCGACCGACGTAATGGGGCGCATCGTCGGCGAGAGGCTCAGCGCCGCCTGGGGTCAGCCGGTGGTGGTGGAGAACCGGCCCGGTGCCGGCGGCATGATCGGGATCCGCGAGACCGCGCGCGCCGAACCCGATGGCTATACGTTCGTGGTCGTGTCCTCGGGACACGCGGTGAATCACGTGCTGTACAAGGATCTGCAATACGACACCTTGAAGGACTTCGCGAGCATCGCCATGCTCGGCAGCCTGCCGAGCGTCCTGATCGTCCCGCCCAGCCTCGGCATAAAATCAGTCAGGGAACTCATCGCGATGCTCAAGGCCAAGCCGGGCGCTTACAACTACGCCACCGCCGGCGTGGGAAGCGGCGCGCACGTCAGCATGGCGAAGTTCAACGTGGCTGCCGGGGTCGACGCCGTCCACGTGCCGCTCAAGGGGACGCCGCCGATGCTCGCTGAAACGATGGCCGGCCGCATCCAGTACGCGTGGGTGCCGGCGGTATCGAGCATGGGCCTGGTCAAGGACGGCAAGGTGAAGCCGCTCGCTGTGAGCACGCCCAAGCGGATCGCCGCGCTGCCGGACGTGCCCACGATCGCCGAGGCCGGCCTTCCCGACGGCGAGTCGACCTTCTGGGTCGCCATGCTCGCCCCCGCGAAGACGCCGGGCGACATCATCGCCAGGGTCAACGCCGAGGTGAACCGCGCGCTGGGTTCGCAGGAGATGGCAGAGCGGCTCGCGAAGCTCGGCACCGAGGCGATGTTGATGACGCCCGCCGAGGCCGACGCGTTCATCCGTCGCGAGTACGACGCGCTCGGCAATGTGATGCGCGACACCGGCGCCACACCGCAGTAGCTCCGGTGTCCGCCAAGACGCCGCGCGAGATCGTCGAGCGCCTGCACAAGGAGATCGACGCGCTGATGCAGTCGCCCGAAATCAGCGACCGCATCCGCAAGCTCGGCGCCGAGCCGCTCACGCTTTCGATTGCCGAGTTCGACGCCATGATCAAGCGCGAGCTGGCGGAAAACGCGCAGCTCATCAAGAGAGCGGGCATCACGGCGAACTGAAGGCACCCTGAAGCGGCGGCGCTGCGCTCAGTCCTCGGTGCGGTGCCCCACCGCGTTGCTCCAGCGCAGCTTCTCGCGCAGCATCGTGAAGTAGCTGTAGCCGGGCGGATGCACGAAGCGGATCGCATCCGCCGAGCGCTTGAGCACCAGGCGGTCGCCGTCGTGCAGGTCGGTGAGGGCGAAACCGTCGAAATGGGCGCGCGCATCGACCGCGTGCACCAGCTCGATCTCGATCACGCTCGAATCGCTCACGCTCACCGGGCGCGCCGAGAGCACGTGGGGGTTGAGCGGCACCAGCGCAAAAGCACGCACGGTGGGCTGCAGGATCGGCCCCTGCGCGGACAAGGCATAGGCGGTGGAGCCGGTCGGCGTCGCGATGATCATGCCGTCGGCGCGCAGGCGGTAGACGTATTCGCCGTCGATGGTCAGCTTGAACTCGATCAGGCGCGCCTGGGATCCCTTGGTGACCACCGCTTCGTTGAGCGCCACCGTGCGCAGCACCGAAGCGGCGCCGCGCAGGATCTCGGCCTCGATCAAGGCGCGCTCCTCGATGGTATGGCGGCCATCCAGGATCGCGCCGACCGATTCGCTCATCTCGCTCAGCGCGATGTCGGTCATGAATCCCAGGTGCCCCAGGTTGATGCCCGCGAGCGGCACCTTGTGATGCGCCAGGTTGCGCGCCGCGGCAAGCATGGTGCCGTCGCCGCCCATCACGATCGCCAGGTCGGCGCCGCGCCCGATCTCGTCGAAGCAGGCCACTGCTTCGGTCTCGCCCACGCCGGCCGCGGTGTCGCGCTCCAGCATCACTTCGCAGCCGCGCTGGCGCAGGAAGTCGCGTAGCGCGCGCAGCGACTGGGCGATTTCGGGTGTCTGCTTGCCGACCAGCGCAACGCGTTGGAACGCAGGCTTCATCGCTCGATTCTAACTGTAGAATCCGGGCATGCTCGATAAACGCGCGCAGATCCTGCTGAAGACCCTCATCGAGCGCTACATCGCCGAGGGCCAGCCGGTCGGCTCGCGGACCCTGTCGCGCCATGCCGGGCTGGACCTGTCGCCTGCCACGATTCGCAATGTGATGTCCGATCTGGAAGAGATGGGCTTCATCGCGAGCCCCCATACCTCGGCCGGCCGCGTGCCGACGCCGCTCGGCTACCGCTTCTTCGTTGATTCGCTGCTGGTGGTGAAGCAGATCGGCTCCGGAGAACTGCACCAGCTCAAGGACCAGCTCCACCCGGACAATCCGCAGCGCGTCATCCAGGCCGCCTCGCAACTGCTGTCCCAATTGACGAATTTCGCCGGCATCGTGATGACGCCCCGCCGCCGCGCCCTCACCTTCCGCCAGATCGAGTTCCTCCGGCTGTCGGAGAAGCGCGTGCTGCTGATCGTCGTCACGCCGGACGGCGACGTGCTGAACCGGATCCTGTTCACCGACCGCGACTACAGCCCTGCGGAGCTGGTTTCCGCGGCGAACTACATCAACCAGAATTATTCGGGGCACAGCCTGGAAGACATCCGCCATCGCGTCCACGACGAACTGCGCGAGATCCGGCAGGACATGATGGGGCTCATGAACGCGGCGCTGGAAGCGAGCAACAGGGCCGTCGCGGAGGGCAGCGAGCAGTACGTGATCTCGGGCGAGCGCAACCTCCTCGCGGTGCGCGACCTATCGCAGGACATGAGCCGCATGCGCCAGCTGTTCGAGCTGTTCGAGTACAAGACCTCCCTGGTGCAAATCCTCGACCTGTCGCTGCGCGGCGAAGGCGTGCAGATTTTCATCGGCGGCGAGTCCGGCGTCAGCGCGCCCGACGAGGTGAGCGTGGTGACGGCACCCTACAAAGTCAGCGGAGAGGTGGTCGGCACCGTCGGCGTCATCGGGCCGACGCGCATGGCCTACGATCGCATCGTGCCGATCGTCGATGTCACGGCGAAGCTGCTCTCTTCGGCGCTGTCCCAGCCCTAGGCGGGGCGCGACGCACGGGGCGATGCATGGCCACACCCGTTCCAGGACTTTCGTTCAGCCATCTCGGCATCTTCGTCGCCGATCTCGCAGTCATGGAGGATTTCTACACCCGCGTGCTCGGTTTCACTGTCACCGACCGCGGCGACCTGGATACGCGGCGCGGCGCGGTCGCGCTTGTGTTCCTGAGCCGCGATCCGCGCGACCACCACCAGATCGTGTTGGCGGGCGGGCGGCCGAGGGAACTGCCTTTCAATCCGATCAACCAGATCTCCTTCCGGATGGACGACCTGGCTGGGCTGCGGCAGATGCACGCCCGCCTCGAGGCGGAGGCGGTGGCGGATATCGCGCCGGTCTCGCACGGCAACGCGCTTTCGGTCTACTTCCTCGATCCGGAAGGCAATCGCGTGGAGCTGTTCATCGACACCCCCTGGTACGTCGACCAGCCGCTGCGCATTCCGCTGGACATGGGGCTGCCCGATGCGACACTGTGGGCAAAGGTCGAAGCTGAGGCGAGAATACTACCCGGCTTTATGCCCGTGGAACAATGGCGCGCCG
>SHXL01000189.1 GCA_009693345.1 Betaproteobacteria bacterium | reverse complement strand
GTTCAGCAGGACCCGTGATCAGGGTGGTTGGTGTCGGCGGTGCCGGCGGCAACGCCGTCGATCACATGATCGAGCAGGGCGTGGAAGGCGTCGAGTTTTACGCCGTGAACACCGACGCGCAGGTGCTCGGCCGCAGCAAGGCACGCAACCAGATCCAGCTCGGCACCAGCGGGCTGGGCGCGGGTGCGAAGCCCGAAGAGGCGAGAGCGGTGGCGCTCGCGGACCGCGAACGGCTCGAGGAAACGCTTGCGGGCTCGCACATGGTATTCATCACCGCCGGCATGGGAGGCGGCACCGGTACCGGTGCGGGTCCGGTCATCGCCGAGGTGGCTCGCTCGCTGGGCATCCTCACCGTGGCGGTGGTCACCAAGCCCTTCACCTGGGAAGGCTCGAAGCGCATGAAGATCGCCGAAGCCGGCATCGAAGAAATGGTGCCTCACGTCGACTCGTTGATCGTGATCCTGAACGACAAGCTGGAAGAGGTGCTGGGCGACGACGTCACGCAGGAAGACGCGTTCATGGCCGCTGACGACGTACTGAACAACGCGGTCGCCGGCATCGCGGAGATCATCAACCAGCCGGGCCTGGTGAACGTCGACTTCCAGGACGTGCGCACGGTGATGACGGAGCAGGGCATGGCGATGATGGGCTCGGCCGTGGCGAGTGGCGTCGATCGCGCGCGCATCGCCGCGGAGCAGGCGATCGCCTGCCCGCTGCTCGAAGGCGTGAACCTCGCCGGCGCACGCGGCGTGCTGGTGAACATCACCGCTTCGCGCACCAGCCTCAAGCTGCGCGAAACCAAGGAGGTGATGAACACCATCCGCGCCTTCGCGGCCGAGGATGCGACCATCATCTACGGCGGCGTCTACGACGATGCGCTCGGCGACGATCTGCGGGTCACCGTTGTGGCCACCGGCCTCGGCCAGCCGCTCGGCGTGCGCCAGCAAAAGCCGCAACTGGTCGTGACCCAGAAAACCGGGACCGACAACCAGTCCATGACGATGCCGGGCACGGCGCCCGACTACAACGCCATGTCGGAAACGCCGGCGGTGTTTCGCAAGCGCGACCGCGCGGCGCAGGTGGAGGCGCTCGCCAACAGCGGCGTAGAGAAGTACGACATCCCCGCCTTCCTGCGCAAGCAAGCAGACTAGCGCTGCGGCGGCATAGGCGGCATCCCCTACCTTGCCGGGGGGGAGTGCCGCCTATTCATTTTTCCTTTTTCTGCCAACGCGCATTCACCTTCCATTTCCTGGACAGCGCCGCAACGTCTTTGTCACTGCCGAAGTCTCCGGCGTCAGCCTCACGCAGCGCGGCGCGGATTTCGCAGACCTGCCACTCGTTCGTTTCGACGAACGCGCGGATCTACTGCGACCAGTGCCGGCACGCCTGTATCCTCGCGTTCTCCTGCAATCCCCTGCCTGCTGCGACCGATATTCGCCCGACGGCGCGCACTGCTGCCCATGACGCGCTAAGCCGATAGATTGCCATGTGGATTTTTACCAATAGCGGCTCACGGGACGACATAATCCCCATTGTGCAACGCTGCGCCAGAGTTGCATAGCACCCAGGGGGGATTTTCATGGGGCGTTGCGCGGGCAGCCTCGGATTGACTTACCTATCCGTTAATCAAGAGACATCGCTTCACCCTACTTCGTCCCTCTTCATGCCGTACCGGTCGACGGCGATGGAGCGGGCCGTGCCCTAGCAAAACTCGTCCGGGGTGCGATTAACGATTCGGATGCCGGAATCGCTGCGTTGCGCGGCGCAGGCTGCAAGCGAAAGTAGCGCCGCTACGGACAGGAGCCACGCCGCTGCGAGCGCACTGCAGACATAGCTAGAAACATTCGCCCCAGAATGTCAAAACAACGATCGACTGACTACACCTTGTCAAAAATAGAATTTATAGAGGTCCCCTTATGACAATGGGGCTCTCATCAGACACCAAAGGAGCCCCTCATGCTCGCGCAACCGCAGATGGTGCAGTAAAGTAACAATGGCCCTGGTACAAAAGATCGGTCAGGTCACCTGTGGGGTTCGCTGAAGGTCGCACGCCTGCACGGTGTGCGCTTCGCCACCCGCCGCGCGGCGATGTACGAGGTGATCGACTGGATGAGCTTCTATAATCATCGGCGGCTGCATTCGACGCTGGACTACGTCAGCCCGATGCTGTTCGAGCAGCGCTGGTTCGCCGATCAGGAAAAGCAGGCTGCATGACGGACTCGGCTATGGGATACGGAAAACAGGGGCAAGGTCATACATCGTCATGGAGTTCATCAAGGGCAGGGAGCTCAAGGACTACTTCGACACCAACGAGCGCTTCGACCTCAAGACGGCGTTCGGCCTGATGATCGAGTTGCTCGACGCGCTCGATTTCGCGCACGAGGCGGGGATCGTCCACCGCGACATCAAGCCGGGCAACGTGATGGTCGCCAGCGGCCACGCCAAGCTCACCGACTTCGGCGTGGCGCGTGTCACCGATCCCGAAGGCCTGCAGGGAGAAGCGACGCGGGTCGGCGCCGTCGTTGGAACACCGTCGTACATGTCGCCGGAACAGATCCAGGGGCAGACGGTCGACCGGCGGACCGATATTTTCTCGGCCGGCATCATCTTCTACCAGTTCCTCACGGGGAAAAAGCCGTTCGAGGGGACGCAGTTCGTGCTGCAGCAGAAAATCGTCATGGAAGATTTTGTCTGGCCGTCGTCGATCGTGCAGGTGCCGCCGGAATTCGACCGCGTCGTCGCCCGTGCCCTGGCCAAGGAAGTCGAGCAGCGGTATCAGACCGCGCGCGGTTTCGCCGACGCGCTCAAGCGCATCCTCGAGGGCAAGCCGCCGGAGGACCCGAACGAAGTCCTCGCCAAACCTCTGCCAGCCGTGCCGCCGCCACCTGAGCCTAGCGTGTCAGTCGGCGAGGCGGAGAAGGAATTCTGGGAAGAGGTGAAGGACAGCGAGGATCCCGAGGACCTGAAGCTGTACCTCGAACAGTTTCCGCGCGGGGCCTTCGTCGAACAGGCGAAACGCAGGATCGCTGCGCTGAGCGGCGGGGAAAGCTAGGCTACCGAGCCGGCAGTTGCGCGCGCAGGCGCTCCACGGCCTCGCGCTCGCCGCGGACGCGGAAGAAAGTGCCCTCGTTGCCGCCGCGCTCCTCCAGCACCTCGCAGCTCGAGAAGATCTCGCCGCGCAGCTTCTGCGCCGACCAGGGCAGAAAGAGTTCGGCCTCGACGAGTCCCTTCTGGAAGAATGCGACGATCGCGCCGCGCAGCTTCGCGACGTCGCTCTCGCGGCGCGCGCTCATGATGATGGCCGACGGATACCGCAAATCCAGCGACGCTTCATCGCCGCCGCGGTCGATCTTGTTGAGCACCAGGAGGCGCGGCACATCCTTGGCGCCGATCTCGTCGAGCACCTCCTCGGTCACTGCGAGCTGCCGTTCGAACCCGGGGTCGCTTGCATCGACGACGTGGACGAGCAGCGACGCCTCAAGCGCTTCGTCGAGCGTCGACTTGAACGATGCGACCAGCCCGTGCGGCAGGTTCTTGATGAAGCCGACCGTGTCGCTGACGAGCACGCGCGGGATGCTCTCGGGGTGGAGGGCGCGCACGGTGGTGTCGAGTGTCGCGAAGAGCTTGTCGGCGACCAGGGCCTCGTTTCCGGTGAGCGCGCGCATCAGGGTGGACTTGCCCGCGTTGGTGTAGCCGACTAGCGCCACGCGCGTGAGCCCGGGGCGTTCCTGGCGCCGCGCACGCTGCGTCTTGCGCTCGGCGCCCATGGCGGCGAGCTCCTTCTCCAGCTCGGCGATGCGGTCGCGGATCTTGCGCCGGTCGAGTTCCGTGCGCGACTCGCTGGCTCCGCGGCCACCGACGCCGCTGCGCCCCCGGCCCTGGGGCCCGGCGAGCTTCGCCGCCTCGCGCATGCGCGGCGCCATGTAGCCCAGGCGCGCGATCTCAACCTGCGCACGCGCGGCGCGCGAGCGCGCGTGGCGGTGGAAGATCTCGAGGATGACCATGGTGCGGTCCATCACCTCGCAGCCGGTCTCTTTCTCGAGGTTGCGCGCCTGCGAAGGGGAGATTTCATGGTCGACGAGGATGACGTCGGCATCTTCGGCAAGGAAGCGCAATTCTTCGCGCTTGCCGGTGCCGAAGTACGCCGTCTGGTCGAACTTGGCGCGCTTCTGCGTGAACGTGCCGACGGCCTCGAAGCCCAGCGTCTTCGCGAGCTGGCGCAGCTCGGTCAGCGACGCCTCGAATTCGGCGTCGCTCGTGCCCGGCAGCTGCACGGCTGCCGCCACGGCGCGTTTCGGCTTTTCCCTGGTTTCTTGCATCATCGGGCGCGGAGCCTATCAGAAGCGGTCGAATCTGCGAAAATCGCGGCATGGGGCTGCTGATCGACGGCGTCTGGCGCGACCAGTGGTACGACACCAAGGGTGCGGACGGGCGCTTCGTGCGCCCGCGCACCAGCTTCCGCAGCTGGGTGACGCGCGACGGTGCAGCGGGGCCCACGGGAGCCGCCGGTTTCGCGGCCGCGCCGGGGCGCTATCACCTCTACGTGAGCCTCGCCTGTCCCTGGGCCCATCGCACGCTGATCATGCGGGCGCTGAAGGGCCTGGAGAATGTGGTCTCGCTCTCGGTGGTGCACTGGCGCATGCTCGATCACGGCTGGACGTTCGCAGACGGCCCGGGGGTGATTGCCGACCCGGTGCAGGGCGCCGAATATCTCTCCCAAGTGTACCTTGCGGCCGACCGGTCGTATACGGGCCGCGTCACCACCCCGGTGCTGTGGGACAAGCAGACCGGAACGATCGTGAACAACGAGTCCGCGGAAATCGTCCGCATATTCAATGTCGCCTTCGATAGGGCGGGGGTGCGCCCCGGCGATTACTATCCCGCGGAGCTGCGCGGCGAAATCGACGTCCTGAACGAGCGCATCTACGAATCCGTCAACGACGGCGTCTACAAGGCCGGTTTCGCCACGACGCAGGCGGCGTACGAGGAGGCGGTGGGCAAGCTGTTC
>SHXL01000188.1 GCA_009693345.1 Betaproteobacteria bacterium | reverse complement strand
CGTTTGAAGCGCCCTACGGCATCGTCACCGCCAACAGCTATGCGATGGTGGCGCTGCGCCACATGCACGAATACGGCACGACGAGCGAGCAGCTTGCCTGGATCAAGGTCGCGGCCTCGCATCACGCGCAGCACAATCCGCACGCGATGCTGCGCGACGTGGTGACGGTGAAGGAAGTGCTCGACTCGCCAATGGTCGCTGATCCGCTGCACCGTATGGACTGCTGCGTCGTGAGCGACGGCGGCGGTGCGCTCGTCGTGGCGCGGCCCGAGATCGCGAAACAGTTGGCAGGGAAAATGCGGCGCCCGCTCGTGAAGCTGATCGGTGCCGGCGAATCGCCGAAAGGGCAGGCGGGCGGCAAGCTCAACCTCACTACCTCGGGCGCGGCCTGGTCGGGCGCCGCCGCATTCACTGAGGCGGGCGTGAAACCGGCCGACATCCAGTACGCCTCCATTTGCGACAGCTTCACCATCACGGTGCTGGTGCAGATCGAGGACCTCGGCTTCTGCAAGAAGGGCGAGGGCGGCAGGTTCGTCGCCGGCGGCAATTTGATCTCCGGCACCGGCAAGCTGCCCTTCAACACCGACGGCGGCGGCCTGTGCAACAACCACCCGGCCAACCGCGGCGGCATGACCAAGGTGATCGAGGCGGTGCGCCAGCTGCGCGGCGAGGCGCACCCGAAAGTGCAAGTGAAGAACTGCCGGCTCGCGCTGGCGCAGGGCACCGGCGGCCAGCTGGCAACCCGCCATGGCTCGGCGACGTTGATTTTCGAAAGAGAATGATTTTGTAAATTATCAAGACAGAAAAATTCTCCCGCCCTCAGTAAACCCCGAGAATAAGGCGTTCTTCGATGCCGCGGCCCTGGGAAAGCTGCTGATAAAGAAGTGCGCTTCCTGCGGCGAGTTCCATCACTACCCGCGCGCGATCTGCCCGCACTGCTTTTCTGAAAAGACCGAATGGCGCGACGCCAGTGGAACCGGGACGGTTTACACCTGCAGCGTGCTGCGCCGGGGCGTGCCGGTGTCGTACTGCATCGCCTATGTGACGCTGGACGAGGGCGTCAGCATGCTGACAAACATCGTGGACTGCGACCTCGACGCGGTGCGCATCGGGCAGAAAGTCAAAGTCGTGTTCAAGCCCACCGACGGCGGCCCGCCGGTGCCGATGTTTACTCCCGCCTAACTCTTGCCGTCGATCAGCACGAACGCGATGCGCGCGGTCTTCTGCGAGCGGTTCGCCCAGGCGTGGTTGGTGCCGCGCTGCACCAGCACGTCGCCGGCGCGCATCAGCGTCTCCCCCTCGTCCATCACCGCCCAGATCTCGCCTTCGAGGAGGATCGCGTAGTCCACGGTTGCGGTGCGATGCATGCCGGGATGCTTGCCGTCTCGCTTGTCGTGCGTCGCGTCTCGGAACATGCCATTGAATGTGGCCTGGATGCGGCGCTGGCGCTCGGCCGGGTCGGCGGATTCGGGCGGGAAATCGATGATCCGCAGGATGTTGCCGTTCTTGGGCGGCAGGATGCCCTGATGCTTTGCCGATGTGTCGGGCGCACCGGTGTTCGCGGGTGTTTCTTCGGTGCGCCAGACGTTCACTGAGCGGTAGCCGGGCCGCTCGGCGACGGTGCGGACCGCCGATGCCGGCGCGTCCTCGACAATGCGGGAGCGGCCGCTGGCGTCGTCGCCGGTGACGATGCGGCGGATGGGAGGCAGCGATTCGTTCATCTGATTTCCAGGATTTAGTAAAAGCCGCGATCTTATGCCAGACTCCGGCAAAAGGTCCTCGCCTGATTTCTACAGAACACAACTGGATTGCGCGGGCGCGGGCGTTGACGCCCGTGCTGGACGCCGCCGCGTCGCGCGTCGAAGCGGCCTGTGCGCTGCCCGCCGACGTCCTCGATGCGCTGCATGGCGCGAAGCTGTTCCGCATGCTCCTGCCGCGCTCCTTCGGCGGCGCGGAGCTCGACCTGGCGACGTTTTTCCAGGTGATCTGCGCGATCGCCGAGGGCGACGCGAGCACCGCCTGGTGCACGGCGCAGAGTTCGGGTTGCTCGATGGCGGCGGCGTACATGGCGCCGGAGGCGGCACGGGAGGTGTTCAGCGATTCGCGCGCGGTCCTGTCGTGGGGGTATTCGCTCGGCCCGCAATGCCGCGCGGATCCGGTGGAGGGCGGCTGGCGCGTCAACGGGACATGGAGCTTCGGCAGCGGCAACCGGCACTCGACCTGGCTCGGGGCACACTGCCACCTCCCCGACGCGACGGAGCGAACCATGCTGTTCCCGCGTTCCTCGGCGAGCGTGAAGGGTGATGCCTGGGACGTCATCGGGCTGCGCGGCACGGGCAGCGACAGCTACACGGTGACCGATCTGTTCGTGCCGGCCGCATACTCGCTGGTGCCGCGCGCCACGGGGCGCGACCAGCACCAGGCCGCGGACGCGCGCCCCGGGCCCGAGCCCGAAAGGCGGGAGCAGGGCACGCTGTACCGCTTCTCGCCTATGAACGTCTATCAGTGCGGTTTTGCGGCGGTCGCCCATGGCGTGGCGCGCGCGACGCTGGCCGCGTTCATCGCGCTCGCCCGCAGCAAGACGACCTCGGCCAACGTGACGCTGCGCAACGACAGCTGGACCCAGACGCGCGTGGCGCAGTCCGAGGCGCGGCTGGGCGCCTCCGAAGCCTGGATCCTGCAGATCCTGCGAGCGATGTGGGAGGACTGCGTTGCCTCGGGCAGCACCGGTTTCGAGCACCGCATCAAGCTGCGCCTCGCTTCCACCTACGCGATGCACGAAGCGCGCAGGGTGGTCGAGGATTCCTACGCCGATGCGGGCGCGACGGCGATATTCGAGGCCAATCCCTTCGAGCGCCGGATGCGCGACATGCACGCCGTGGCGCAGCAGGTGCAGGCCAGCGCCGTCCACCTGCAAAGCGTGGGACAGCACCTGCTTGGCCTGCAGCCGTCCCTGCGCTTCATCTGAGCCCGCTTCACTTGAGCCTGAACAGCGCGCGGTGGGCGATGCCGCCCGCGATCATCGCGCTCACGAACACGATGGATTCCCGCGACAGCGTCGAGAGGGCGGTCAGTCCCGGGCCCGGGCAGTAGCCGCCGATCCCCCAGCCGATGCCGAACAGCGCGGCGCCGGCGACGAGCGGGAAATCAATGTCTTTGAGGGTTGTAACCGGAATTTTCGTTTTATAGATATTGAAACCGACAAGAGTAACGGCAACAGCACCTCCCATTACCAGCATGAGGCTCGCATCCCAGTCGCCGGTGATGTCGAGGAAGCCGAGCACCTTTTTCGGGTTCGCCATGCCCGAGACCCAGAGGCCGATGCCGAACAGGAAGCCCGCGCCGAGCGCCGAAGAGAGCGCGCTCACGAAGTGATTCCCAGAAGGTGCCGAACGACAAAAACAGTCACCATTCCCGCCGCCATGAACACGATCACCGCCACCAGGGAACGCGCCGACAGGCGCCCCAAGCCGCACACGCCGTGGCCGCTGGTGCAGCCCCCGCCCATGCGCGTGCCGAATCCGACCAGCAGCCCCGCTGCAGTAATCCAGCCGATCGGAAATCCCTCCCGCATCGGCACGGGTGCGCCGGCCGCCTGCCACGCGAGTCCGGCGAGCAGCAGGCCGGAAATGAACCAGGCCCTCCATTGCGCTTCGGGAGGGGAAAAGAGTCCATGCAATATTCCGCTCACGCCCGCGATGCGGCCGTTGGCGGCGAGCAGCCAGACGCTCGCGAGGCCTATGAGCGCACCGCCGATGAGGGCGGGAATCGGGGTAAAGTCATGCATATGAAATTCCGTTCCTCATGATCTTCCGTCAGCTGTTCGATCCGCAATCGTCCACGTACACCTACCTGCTCGCGGATTCTCTCACGCGCGAGGCGGTGCTGATCGACCCGGTATTCGAGCACGCGCGGCGCGACGCGGCGCTGATCGGCGAGCTGGACCTGAAGCTGCTGTTCACGCTCGAGACGCACGTGCACGCGGACCACGTCACCGGCGCATCGCTGCTCAAGCGGCGGCTGGGCTCGAAAATCGCGCTCTCGAAGGACAGTGGCGCCGAAGGCGCCGACCGCTATCTCGCCAACCGCGACCTGGTTGCCTTCGGCATGCGTACCCTGGAGGCGCGCGCCACGCCCGGCCACACCAGCGGCTGCATGAGCTACGTGCTGGATGACCGCTCGAGGGCGTTCACCGGCGATGCGCTGCTGATCCGCGGCTGCGGCCGCACCGATTTCCAGCAGGGCAGCGCGCCGCTACTCTACCGCTCGGTGCGCGAGCAGCTGTTCTCGCTGCCCGACGACTGCCTGCTCTACCCGGGCCACGATTACCGCGGCCTCACCGCCTCGAGCGTCGGCGAGGAGAAGAAGTACAATCCGCGCCTTGCGCTGGCGATCCTCGAAGCCGATTTCACCGGCTACATGACGAATCTCGGCCTCGCGCACCCGAAACTGATGGATGTGGCGGTGCCGGCCAACCTGCGCTGCGGCCGCCCGGAAAAGGAAGACATGTCGAAAGCAGCCGATACCGATTGGGCGCCGCTCGCCGTCACCTTTGCCGGCATCTGGGAACTGCAACCCGACTGGGTCGCCGAAAATCCCGGCCGGGCGCAGTTGCTGGACGTTCGCGAGCCCGCTGAATTCACGGGTTCGCTGGGCCGCATCGCGGGAGCGAAACTGATTCCGCTCGGCAGTTTGACGCAAAGATCTTCAGAAATAGACAAAGACAAACCAGTAGTCGTGGTCTGCCGCTCGGGCGCGCGCTCGGCGCAGGCCACCGTGATGCTGAAGAACGCCGGCTTCAACCGGGTGGCGAATCTCGCCGGCGGCATGCTGCGTTGGCGCGCCCAGCACCTCCCGGTCGAAGGCGGAACGGATTAAGAAGTTCCGCCGCCGATGAGCATCCGCACCCGCTTCGCCCCGTCCCCGACCGGCTTCCTGCACATCGGCGGCGCGCGCACCGCGCTGTTTTCCTGGGCCTACGCGCGGCGCCATGGCGGCAAGTTCATCCTCAGGATCGAGGACACCGACCTCGAGC
>SHXL01000187.1 GCA_009693345.1 Betaproteobacteria bacterium | reverse complement strand
CAAGTTCTGGGAGAAAATGCGCAGCCGCGAAGGCAGCCGGCGCGCACCGCTGACCGAGGCGCAGCGCAAGGCCAAGCCGCCGGTGTCCCACCCGATCTTCCTGACGCACCCGATCACCAGGCGCAAGGTGCTCTACGCCAACCCGGGATATTCGATGCGCATCAACGAGCTGCCACAGAAGGAAAGCGACGAGGTCCTCCAATTCCTGTTCGAGCACCAGACCCGCGCCGAGTACCGCTATGCATTCCAGTGGACCGAGGGCGACGTTCTCGTCTGGGAGAACTTCGGTACGATCCACAATGCGATCGCGGATTACGGTCCCGATGAGCACCGGTTGATCAAGCGCTGCCAGGTGATGGCAACGCGATTTTTCAGAAATGGAGAACCGTGATGCGACGACTGTTTTCTTTTGCGTTCATTTTTGTTTTCTTTACTGCAGTAAATGCACAGACCTATCCTGCGAAACCCGTGAAGGTGGTGGTCGGATTTTCCGCGGGCGGACCGACCGACGTGATCGCGCGCATCCTCGCGCAGGACATGGCCGCGACTCTCGGTCAGACCGTGCTGGTGGAGAACAAGGCCGGCGCCGCCTCCATGATCGCCACCCAGGAAGTAAAGCGCTCCGCCCCGGACGGCTACACGCTGTACATGACGACGCTCACGCACAGCGTGAACGCGATCCTTTACGCCGAGAAGAAGCCCTACGATCCGATAGAGGATTTCACGCCGGTGAGCCTGGTCTGCTATCTGCCCCTGGTGATGGTGAGCAAGGGCGACACGCCGTTCAACACCGCTACCGACGTGGTGAACGCGGCCAAGGCGAAGCCGGGTGAAGTGACCTACGCGTCCTCCGGTACCGGCGGCTCGGCGCACCTCGCGGGCGCGCTCGTTGAGGCGCTGACCAACACCAGGATGACGCACGTGCCATTCAAGGGGAACGCGCCGGCGCTCACCGAGGTGATCGCCGGCCGCGTCACCTTCATGTTCTATCCGATGATCGGCATCGCCGATCAGGTGACGCAGAAGCGCCTCAAGGTGCTCGCGGTCAGCACCGAGAAGCGCCACCCCGACTATCCGGGCGTGCCGACCATGAACGAGAGCGGCTTCCCCGGTTTCGAGGAGTACACCCAGGGCCTCGGCGTGGTGGGGCCGGCCGGCATGCCCGCGCCCGTCATCAGCAGGCTTAACGAGGCGATCCGTGCTTCGCTCGCGAACCCGGAGACCAAGGACAAGCTGAAAAAGCTGGGCGCCATCACCGAAGGCGGCAGCACGCCGGCCGAATTCCGCGGTTGGCTGGCGAAGGATCTCGAGCGCTGGGCGCGCGTCATCAAGGCCGCTGGGGTTAAAGCGGAATGATTCAGGAAGTAAATCAGAAAGTACTGGATTCAGTCCGTAATTTTTACGCCGCAGGCCTGAACTTCCGCGCCCACATCGAATGGGCGAACAGCAGGGGCGCGAGCCACAAGATCCCCACGCAGGCCGACATCGGCTACCGCTCGAACAACGCGCTCATCTGCAGCGGCGAGGACATCGTGATCCCGAAGGACTCCGTGGGGCCGGTGGAGTACGAGGGCGAATTGGTTGCCGTAATTGGAAGGAAAATCAAGAATGCGACGGAAAGCAATGCGCTCGACTGCGTCGCCGGCTACACGCTCGGCAACGACGTCAGCGAGCGCAGCTGGCAGAAGGGCGACCGCACGCTCTGGCGTGCGAAGAACAGCGATACCTTCAAGCCGATGGGACCGGCCATCGTCGGCGGCATCGACCCCATGGCGCAGAAAATCGACGTGCGCATCAACGGCAAGACGGTTTCCAGCTACAGCACCGCGGGCATGATCTTCGGCGTCGCCCACTACATCGCGAGGATGTCCCGCTACCTGACGCTGCATCCCGGCGACGTGATCTGGTTCGGCTGCGACGGCCCGACCGTGCCCGCGCTGCAGCCTGGCGACCTGGTCGAAGTGGTCAACGACCGGATCGGCGTCCTTGCCAACCGCGTGACGCGCAAGCCATGAACGCCTATTCCATCGAGGCGCTCCGGCAGGCTGCGAAGCGCAGGCTGCCGCGGGCGGTGTTCGACTTCATCGACGGCGGCGCGGAAGACGAATCGACGCTGCGCGAGAATCGCGCGGCTTTTGAAAAAGCCAGGTTGCTGCGAAAAGTTCTCGTGGGTGTTTCACAAATAAATACGGAAACATCCATTTTGGGGAAAACCGCGAAGCTTCCCATCGCCATCGCACCGACGGGCGCGGTCGGCTTTGGCTGGCGCGGCGGCGACTTCGCGGTGGCGCGGGCGGCGGCGGCTTTCGGCATCCCGTTTTCTCTCTCGACATCGGCAACCGCGAGCATCGAGAAGATCGCCGCCGAGGCGCCCGGGCGGCTCTGGTTCCAGGCCTACTTTTTCAAGGACCGCGAGTTCACCTTCGGCCTGATCGAGCGCGCACGCAAGGCGGGCTACGACACGCTGATGGTGACTGCCGATCTGCCGGTAGGCGGCAAGCGCGAGCGCGATTTCCGCAACGACTTTTCGATCCCGTTCCGCTTCACGCCGAAAAACGTGCTCGACTTCGCCACGCGGCCGGCCTGGGCGCTGGACATGCTGCTGCGCGGCGTGCCGCCGCTGGAAAACCTCGCCGGGATGGTGCAGGACGGAGGAAATGCGCGCAATCTCGTGTCCTCCGTCGGACGCAACCAGGATGCGTCGCTCGATTGGGAAGTCGTCAAGCGCGTGCGCGACGCCTGGCCCGGCAAGCTGCTGATCAAGGGCGTGGTGCTTCCCGCGGACGCCGAGCGCGCAGTCTCGCTGGGCTGCGACGGCGTGATCGTCTCCAACCACGGCGGCCGCCAGCTGGACGGCGAAATCGCCTCGTTCGATGCGCTGCCTGCGGTGGCGCGCGCGATAGGCGGCCGGTCTGCCGTGCTGATGGACGGCGGCATACGGCGCGGCTCGGACATCGTCAAGGCGCTCGCCCGCGGCGCGCAGGCCGTCATGATCGGGCGCGCGACCTACTACGGCGTGTGCGCCGCCGGCCAGGAGGGCGCCATGCGCGCCTTGGAAATTCTCAGGGATGAACTGGTGCGCAGCATGCAACTGTGCGGCCTTCGCAGCATCGGCGAAATCAACCGGGAAATTCTTGCTTAATTCCCGGTCACCAGCGCGGCAAGCGCCTGGGGCTGCGCCGGAGCGCGCTGGCCGCGCCAGGCGATGTGCAGATCCGGCCGTAGCAAAATGAGGTCGAAGCCGTAGAGGTCGCGCGCGCCCTCGTCCGGGATATCCAGGACCTCGAATGGAGCCCCCAGAGATTTGAACTCTGCCTCCATTGTTGAAAGATCTTCTTTGCTTTTTCCAAACCTGAGCAGCGTATAGCCCGCCCCGATGCGGTCCTGGATGGCGATGTGGCCCTTGAGCCAGACATGCGGCAGGCGCGCACCCGGCCAGGTCGTCGGCACGTATTCCCGGAACAGGTGTTCGGGCCCGCCGGGCTCCTCCCAGATGACCGGCGAGCCGACGTAGCGGTATCCAAGTTCCGCGCCGATCATCTCGTTGCTTTTGCGCTGCTCGACTTCGGCGACCGCGACGAGCTCATCCAGGTTGCGCCACAGGCTGCGCCATTTGCGCCGGCCGGCCGAGGCATAGCGCGAGGCGCCGACGTTGCGGTCGCCGACCTGGCGGCGCTCGATCTCGTAGGACGCAAGCAGGTTCGGGCCGCCCCAGCCCTGCAGCGCGGCGGCGAGTTTCCAGCCGAGGTCGACGGCGTCGCCGACGCCGCTGTTCATGCCGAGCCCGCCGGTCGGAATCACCAGGTGCACCGCATCGCCGGCGAGGAACACGCGATCCTTGCCGTAACGGTCCGCGAGCAGCAGGTTGAGCTTCCACTCCCCGACATTGAGCATTTCGTACTTCACCGGAACGCCGACCGTCTTCTCGAACTGCCGCGCCATGTCCGCGTCGTTCGCGACCCTCGCATGGAGCGTCCAGTGCCGGGTCGAATCCTGCATGATGAGGAAGCTCGCGTACTCGTCCGCGACATGGTAGTGGCGGCCTCGTCCCGGACCGTCGCCGATCGGGAGCTTGTCGAACAGCTCTTCGCAGTGGTAGAGCGCCTGGCGAAAGCGCAGCAGGTCGCCCTCGCCGCGCAGGGCGATGCCGAGTTGCTGGCGCACCGCGCTGGTGCCTCCGTCACAGCCGACGAGATAGGAAGCGCGAATGTTTTGGGTTTGGTTCTTGATTCTTATTCGAGCAGCAACACCTGAAGAATCCTGATCAAAAGACGAAAACTCACATCCATAGCGCACCGTGACACTCGGTATCGATTCGGCGATCGATTTGAGCAGCGGCTCGAGCGTGTATTGCGAAATCAGCTGGTAGGGCTCGAGCGGTAGCGTGCCGTCGGTGCAGGCGTCGATGTCGCGCCGCGCTTCGTCGACCGACGGATAGGCGTGGCGCAGCAGCGGCGGCCGGTTCAGTGCGGTGACGATGTACACATCCATCGGCACGTCGCTGCGCAGGCCGGCGGCGCGGACTTTGTCGACGATGCCCATGCGGCGGAAGATCTCCATCGTGCGGGCGTTGCAGCGTTCCATCTTCGGCAAGAACTGCGGCGCGTCCTTGCGCTCGATCAGGTTGCAGCGCACGCCTCTCTGGCCGAGATCGATGGCGAGCACCAGTCCGACCGGTCCGGCGCCGACGATGAGAACTTCGGTGTCAATCCGGTTCGCCTGCATGATGCGTTGATTATAATCAGCGCATGAAAAGCGGCTTCGCGGCGCTCGTCCTGTTTTGCGTCGCCGGCGCGTCGCCGGCGCAGGATTATCCATCCCGCGCGGTCCATCTCATCGTTCCCTACACGCCCGGCACGGGCGCCGACATCCTCGCACGCGTGCTCGCGCCGAAGCTCTCCGAGCGCTGGAAATTCGCAGTGGTGGTGGAGAACCGTGCCGGCGCGACGGGCCCGCAACTGTGCTATAGTTAGCGAAGTTTTTTAGAGTGCCAGTAACGCCGCAGTTTTTTGAAAGGGGAGCCTTACATGGAAGAATCCTCAGCAACCGTAGAAGCCT
>SHXL01000186.1 GCA_009693345.1 Betaproteobacteria bacterium | reverse complement strand
CGTGCATCAGGAGGTGGTTCTTCTTGTCGTAGCGCAGCCCCTCGGTCTGCACCACGCGCGCGGCCATGGGGTAGGTGGAGATGCCGGCCGCGCCGATGAGCGGGTTGATCTTGCCGCCGGTCAGCTTGCACATCAGCTTGCCGAACAGCACGCCAGCCGCGATGTCGAAGGAGATGGCGACGAATCCCATGCCGAAAATCGCCAATGTGGTCGGCTTGAGGAAGGCGTGGCCTTCCATGGTGCCGCCGATGGCGAGGCCGAGGAACAGGGTCACCACGTTGGCGATCTCATTCTCCGAGGCCTTGGTCAGCCGCGCCACCGCGCCCGATTCGCGCATGAAATTGCCGAGCATGATGGTGCCAAGCAGCGGCAGTCCCTTGGGCGCGATCAGGCCGCCCACCAGGGTGACGACGAGCGGGAACAGGATCTTGGTGGTCTGCGAGACGCTCTTCTTCACAGTGCCCATCCGGATGGTGCGCTCCTTCTCCGTGGTCAGCGCGCGCATGATGGGCGGCATGATGATCGGCACCAGCGCCATGTACGAATAGGCCGCGACCGAGATGGGTCCCAGGAGCTGTGGCGCGTACTGCGATGCGACGTAGATCGCGGTCGGGCCGTCGCAGGCGCCGATGATCGCGATGCTCACCGCCTCCAGCGCCGGAAAGCCCAGCGCGAGCGCCAGCATCAGCGTGATGAATATGCCGAACTGTCCCGCGGCGCCGAACAGCAGGATCCTGGGATTCTCCATCAGCGGCCCGAAATCGGTCATCGCCCCGATCGCGACGAAGATGAGCAGCGGAAATACCTCGTTGGCGACGCCCATCTCGTAGAAGATCTTCAGCAGCCCGCCCTCGGTGCCCAGTTCGGAGAGCGGGATGTTGACCAGCACGCAGCCCATCCCGATCGGGATCAGCAGCAGCGGCTCGACGTCCTTTTTCGCCCCGAGGTAGAGCAGGGTGCCGCCCACCGCCAGCATGATCACGTTGGGCAGTCCCTGCGAAAAGAGGTAAACGACGCCGGCCGCGAGGCCGGAAAGTCCCGCGATCACGCTATCGATCATCGGCCGGCTTCTGCGGCACCAGGGGGAACATGCGCTTGAGCAGGTCGATGATCAGGCCCAGGAACCAGAGCGTGAGGAACGTCCCGCCGCCGGCGACGATTATCATGGTGAAGCCGAAGGCCCAGATGTCCATGTCAGCTGAATCCCTGGATGCCGGTCATCGCGCGCCCGAGGATCAGGGCGTGGATGTCGTGGGTGCCCTCGTAGGTGTTGACCACTTCCAGGTTCACCATGTGGCGAATGACGCCGAATTCGTCCGAGATGCCATTGCCACCCATCATATCGCGCGCCAGGCGCGCGATGTCGAGCGCCTTGCCGCAGGAGTTGCGCTTGAGCATCGAGGTGATCTCGGGGGCGGCAATGCCTTCGTCCTTCATGCGCCCGAGGCGCAGGCAGCCCTGCAGCCCGAGCGTGATCTCGGTCTGCATGTCGGCGAGCTTCTTCTGGATCAGCTGGTTGGCGGCGAGCGGCCGGCCGAACTGCTTGCGGTCCATCACGTACTGGCGCGCGCGGTGCCAGCAGTCCTCGGCGGCGCCGAGCGCGCCCCAGGCGATGCCGTAACGCGCCGAGTTGAGGCAGGTGAACGGGCCGTTCAGGCCGTGCACCTCGGGAAAGGCGTTCTCCTCGGGGCAGAACACGTCGTCCAGCACGATTTCACCCGTGATCGAGGTCTTCAATCCCACCTTGCCGTGGATCGCCGGCGCGGACAGGCCCCTCATGCCTTTCTCAAGGAGGAAGCCGCGGATCGGGCCGACATGCCCTTTGCCGTCCACTTCCTTCGCCCAGACGAGGAATACGTCGGCGATCGGCGAATTCGAGATCCACATCTTCGAGCCGGAGAGGCGGTAGCCGCCCTTCACCTTCTTCGCGCGCGCTGCCATCGAGCCCGGGTCGGAGCCGAAGTTAGGCTCGGTGAGGCCGAAGCAGCCGATCCACTCGCCGCGCGCGAGTTTGGGCAGGAATTTCTGCCGCTGTGCCTCGGTGCCGAACTCGTGGATCGGCACCATGACGAGAGACGACTGCACGCTCATCATCGAGCGGTAGCCCGAATCCACGCGCTCGACCTCGCGCGCGATGAGGCCGTAGGCGACGTAGCCCAGCTCGGGGCCGCCGTATTGCGCCGGAATCGTCGGGCCGAGCAGCCCGAGCGCGCCCATCTCGCGGAAGATCTTCGGATCCGTTTTTTCGTGGCGGAACGCCTCGAGCACGCGCGGCGCGAGCTTGTCCTGGCAGTAGGCGCGCGCGGCGTCGCGCACCATGCACTCGTCCTCGGTCAGCTGCTGGTCGAGGAGGAGGGGATCTTCCCAGACGAACCGGGCCTTCCCTCTCGGCTTCTCGGGGGCATTCATGGAATTCCTCGCGCGATGTAGCCGGAAATTTTACTGTGAGGAGTAAACTAGTGCCATGAACGCTCCAGACAATGTAAAGCAGCACGACCGCACGGCGCAGACCGTCGGCAACATTTGCATCTCGAACACTTCAACTGCCTGATCGATGACCAGCGCCTGGCGACGCTGTTTTACGTTGTCGGCCTCGGCGGCACCCGGGACCCTTATATCTTCATGGGGCTCGAGAACATGTGGGTCAACTTCGGCCGCACGCAGGCGCACCTTCCCAGCCGCGGCCCCGCGCCCAAGCCAGAAGTCCTGCGCGGCACCGTCGGGCTCACCATCGTGGATCTGAACAAGGAGCGCAATTCATCCCTGCAGAAATGGGCTCCGAGGCGGACTACAGCCTCTACGAGAACCAGCTGCTGAAAGGCTGGCCGGTGAAGACCATTGTGCGCGGCGTCACCGTGATGGACCAGGGCAGGATCGTCGGCCCCGGCGGCCACGGCAAATACCTCTGGCGCCGCATCGGCCAGCCGCCGGTTCTCGGCAAGCTGAGTTGACCAGGCGCACTCAATCGATTCACAAAAAGGAAACACCATGAAAGCAGCGCCTGCGCTCCTCCTCTGTGCCATTGCCGCCGCTTGCGCGCCGTTCGCGCAGGCTCAAACCTATCCATCGAAGCCAATCCGCTGGGTGGCGCCCTTCGCGCCCGGCGGAACCACCGACATCGTTGCGCGCGCGGTGGCGCAAAAACTGAGTATCGCGCTCGGCCAGCAAGTCCTGGTCGAAAACCGCCCTGGCGCCGGCGGTAACATCGCCGCGGACAGCGTCGCGCGCGCGCCTGCCGACGGCTACACGCTGCTGACCGCTTTTCCCGGACTCGCGATCAACCCTTCGCTGTACGCCAAGCTCAGTTATGACCCGCTAAAGGATCTCGCGCCAGTCACGCTGATGACCTCCGCGCCGCTCGCGCTCGTGGTCTCGCCATCGATGAACGCGGCAACGGTCAAGGATGTGCTGACGACGGCGCTGGCGCAGCCCGGCAAACTGAATTTCTGCTCGGCGGGCAACGGGACCTCCTCGCACCTCGCGGGCGAGCTCTTCAAAAGCATGGCGAAGATCGACATCGTTCACGTGCCCTACAAGGGGTCGACCGAGTGCATGCCCGACCTGATCGCCGGCCGGATCACGCTGATGGTCAACCCGTTGCCGGAAATGATTTCGCTTATCAAGAGCGGTAAACTGCGCGGCATCGCGGTCAGCAGCCTGCGCCGCGCGCCGAGCATGCCAGAGCTGCCGCCAGTGCATGAAACCGGCGTCGAGGGCTACGATGTCAGCACCTGGAACGGCGTGATGGTCCCCGCCGCCACGCCCGCCGCGATCATCAGCCGGCTCCATTCCGAGATCGTGGCCGTGCTGCGCAGCGCGGAAGTGCGCCGGCAATTCGAGGAAAGCGCGCTCACGGTGATCGCCAATACACCGGAGGAATTCGGCATATTCCTGCGCGCCGAAACCGCAAAGTGGACCGGCGTCGTCCGCGCCTCGGGCGCGCGCATCCAGTAGCCCGCCGGGTCCGGAGGACAAGCCGATGAAACACATCACCCCCCAGCAAATCGATCATTTCCGCCGGGAAGGCTACCTTTCGCCGCTTGCCGCGATGTCCGAAGCCGAGGCGCGGGCGTTCCGCGATCGCATGGAGGACTGCGAGCGCGAATTCGGTCCGCTCAAGATCGGCGAGTACGCGTCCAAATCGCACCTGCTATTCCCCTGGGTGGACGAGATCACCCGCAACCAGCGGCTGCTCGACGCGGTCGAGGACCTCATCGGCGAAGACATCCTGATCTACACGCTGACGCTGTGGATCAAAAACGCGGGGGACGGCAAGCTCGTCGACTGGCACCAGGACGCGTCGTACTTCGGTCTCGAGCCGAAAGAGCAGGTCACCGCCTGGGTGGCGCTGTCGGAAAGTTCGGTGGAAAGCGGCTGCGTGCGCGTGATCCCGCGCAGTCACCTGGACGGCGTCTACCGGCACAGCATCCGGGAAGGATCCGCAAACCACATGCTGCCGCGCCGGCAGGCGGTGGACACTCGCGTCGACGAGACGAGAGCGGTGCGCATGCTGCTCAGGCCCGGCCAGTTCTCGCTGCATCACACACTCGCCATTCATGGGTCCGAGCCCAACATGGCGGACGACCGGCGCATCGGCGTCGGCATCAGCTTTATCTCGACGCGCGTGCGGTTCACGGGGAAAACCAGGCTTACCGGCATGCTGGTACGCGGCACCGACCGCTACGGTCATTTCGATCCTGAGCGACGCCCCCAGCGCAACTGCGCCCCGGACCAGGTTTCCTACCACGCCAAGGTGATGAAAAACTATTTCGGCTCGAAGAAGGAATTGAATCTCGCGAATGCGGAGTAGCGCGCGGTGCGCTATCGGCTTTTTCCGGATGAACGGCCGGCCGCTTGCGCAACCCGTTCAAAACGCCTCTAATTGCCTCAGGAGCGCACCCAAATGTCCACCGGCTCACGGGACGACATAATCCCCATTGTGCAACGCTGCGCCGGAGCTGCATAGCACCCAGGGGGAATTTTCATGGGGCATTGCGCGGGGAGCCTCGGGTTGACTTACCTATCCGTTCAGTGGGAAAGGATACCTTCCTGGGCTCGCTCGATTCGCTGGCCTTCTTCGGCCACCTGGTCCACTTCGGCCAGTCCTCCGGCCC
>SHXL01000185.1 GCA_009693345.1 Betaproteobacteria bacterium | reverse complement strand
GAGAAGTGCTTTTTTATGGGAAAAGCATTTCCAATTCAAAATCATTTGAACGCGTGCGCGCCGGAATCGGCTACGTGCCCCAGGGGCGCGAAATATTCGCGCGCCTCACGGTGGCGGAGAACCTGGAGATGGGCCTCGCGACGCGCCCGCGGGGCGAACGCGTGCCGCCGCGAATTTTCGAGATGTTCCCGGTGCTGAACCAGATGATGCGCCGCCGCGGCGGCGATCTTTCCGGCGGCCAGCAGCAGCAGCTCGCCATCGGCCGTGCCCTGGCGATGGGGCCGAAGCTGCTGATCCTCGACGAGCCCACGGAGGGCATCCAGCCCTCCATCATCAAGGACATCGAGCGCGCCATCCGCGCGCTCGCCGCGTCCGGCGACATGGCGATCCTGCTGGTGGAGCAGTACTACGACTTCGCGCGGTCGCTCGCCGACCAGTACCTGGTGATGGAGCGCGGCGAAATCGTGAAGCGCGGCGCGGGCAGCGACATGGAGAAGGACGGCGTCAAGGCTCTCCTAGCGGTATAGCGGCCGCGGCTTACTTGCCGATTCCGGCCAGCCAGGAGCGCAGCCAGTGCCGCGCGATGCGCCGCCGCTGCGTGTAGTCGGCGGCATGCTGCCAGAGCAGGCGCAGGAATCCCTCGCGGCGCAGGCGCGACAGGGTGGCGCCGGCGACCTGGCGATCCGGCATCTTCGCCAGCTTGTGGAACACCGAGAGGGCGCCGTCCACCAGATGGTAGTCGAGGAGCTGGCGCAGCTCGGCATCGTCCGTCAGTGCGGCCGATATCGCGGCCAACGTTGCGGCGTTGTACACGCTGCTATCGACGATGAGTTGCGCGCGTTTCTGGTTTTCCTCGTCGCTGAACGTGCGCACCGGAATCCGGTAATGCACCGCGCGGTGCCCGGTATAGCGGACGCGGCTGGCGGCGAGCAGCGCGCGCGTGGTCCAGACCACGTCCTCGTGGATCAGCGGCGGCACGAAGCGCAAACGGTTGGCTTCGATGAAATCGCGGCGATACAGGTGCATCCAGACCATGTGCAGCAGGCGCCGGGCGCGGAAGCGCTGCCGCAGCCATTCGCGACCCGGAACGATGCCCGTGGCCGGCACATCGGCGTAGATCGCGTAATCAGCCTGGCGGCCCTCGAAATGGTACTCGGCATTGAGCAGCACCATGTCGAGCTCTCCGTCTTCCGCCAGGCGCAACGCCTCGGCATAGGCGTCAGGCGAGACGAAGTCGTCGGAGTCGACGAAGGCGAGGTATTTCCCGCGCGCCGCGTCGAGGCCGGTGTTGCGCGCCGCCGAAAGTCCGCCGTTTTCCTGGCGGATCACCCGCATCCGGGGCAGGCGCGGGGCGAACCCGGCAAGGATGCGCGGGCAGTCGTCGGTCGAGCCGTCATCGACGACGATGATCTCGTCGGCTGGCGGCGCCAGCGCGGCGAGGCTTTCCAGGCAGCGCGGCAGGTAGGGCGCGACGTTGTAGACCGGGACTACGAGCGACAACAGCGGCGCCGTCATTGCAGCCTGCCCCGTTTGCCTGCATGCCAGTCCAGCAGGGCCTTGTGCAGGCTTGCCGCGCGGTGGGCGTAGGTGTGGTGCGCCAGGACATGGGCGTGGCAGCGCTCGGCAAACTCGCGCGCAGCTGCGAAATCCGCGAGCCAGAATTCGATCCTCGCCACGCAGTCGTCGAGCCCGTCGAACTCGGCCCAGTTTTCACCCGGCGTGAAATCGTCGCGCGCATGGATGCGCCGGTCGCACAGCAGGAAGCCGCCGCTGGCCGGAATGCCGTAGCAGCGCTCGGGCAGGCCCGAAGCCAGCGGCGCCCCGTAGTCGCAGGAGGCGCCGAAGTTGAGGTTGATGCGGCTCTGCTGATACAGGGCCACCAATTCCTCAGCGTTTATGCCGGCCGATTCGCGGAACAGGAAACGGATGCCGCGCGCGGAGAGGCGTTCGCCCAAGGCGGCGAAAAACGCCTGGCGGCTGCGCATTTCCTTGTACCGGTTGCCGTCCATGGCGCCCAGGAAGCTGACGTCGCAGGTATAGCGGGCGGGGTCGCGCAGGCCGGCGAGGGTCGCGTCGCGCAATCGGTAGTTGCGGGTGTCGGCGGCATTTGCGAGGTAGAGTACGCTGTCGGCAAAGTTGCGCCGCGCATCGACCAGGCTGTGCGTGGCGTAGATGTCGAACAGGCGCGCGCGGTCCAGCCAATCGAGGCGCCACGCCACCCGATTCAGGTAATGCGGCGCATCCTGGTTCCACACGAACAACGGGATCTCCTGCCGCCGCAGCAAGCGATGCATTTGCCATGCGGTCAGCGGATGGCGCAGGGCCTCGTAGAACCAGGTGTAGGCCCCGAGGATGCGTTCCGGTTGGCTGCGATCGGCGTCCTGCCAGCGCCGGCTCTCGCGCAGCACCAGGCCGCGCGCGGCCAGTTCGCGGCGCAGGGCGGGATGCAGGCTGCCGTGGGCGATCAGCAGGACGTCGCGAACCGTCATGCCGGCCGGTGGAAGAAGAAGACGTTCTTGCGGATCAGGGAAAAGTCGAGGGCGAAGCCTTTCGCCACCAGTCCGGCGAACATCTCGGACAGCACCCGGTCGCCGAGCACGTCGGCATGGGTTTCGACGCAGATCTTGCGCACCGTCGACAGCTCGGCGCCCGCGAAGAACTCGGCTTCGCCGCCCTCGATGTCCACGATCAGGAAGCTGGGCTTCACGCGCGCCAGCTCGGCGTTGAGGTCGAGCTGGCGGACGGTGATCGAGCGTCCGCCGCCGCGGTGCGCGGAGGAGGCCCAGAATTCGGCTTCGAGGTGGAACTCGCGCTCGCCCTCGCCCTTTGCCAGCAGCGCGTTGATCAGCGTCGGCGCCACCTGGTTGCGCGCATGCGTTGCGCGGATCAGCGGCAGCAGTTCGGGGTTGGCCTCGTAGGCGAACACCCTCTCCGATCCGGTGCGCTTGGCGCAGTACGCGGACAGGAAACCCAGCCCGGCGCCGGCTTCGAACACCACGTCGTCGGCCGCCAGGCGCCTGGATATGATCTCGATTTCCTTCGCTTCGTAGTCGCCCAGGTAGATTTCGCGGGCGATGCCCGGCGACACCAGCGCATGCTTCACCGGCAGCATGACGCCGTGATTGTCGGCCCATTCGGGCTGGCTGAAGCGCCAGGCGAGTTTCTTCAGCTTGCGTGCCGTGCGGCCTTTCCTGCGCATCTCATCTCCATAGTACATTGCCGCCCCCCGGCAACGCTGACGGTATTATTTGGGCATGCATGTCGCCGAGCCGCTCGTCAGCGCCTGGAAAGCCAGCCTTTCCCTTGATTTTGACTTTGCGGATCAAAGAACAACCCTGAGAAGAAAAATCCACGATGGACCGCTGGTGGTTCAGAAGCCGCTTTACCCCGAGGGGAACGGGGTCTGCCACGCCATCGTGGTGCACCCGCCGGGAGGAATCGCCGGGGGCGACGAACTGAGCCTGAACGTAAAAGCAGGGGAGAATGCCTCGGTGCTGCTGACGACCCCTGGCGCGGCAAAATGGTACCGGTCGGCGGGGCCCTGGGCGAAGCAGACCGCGGAATTCGACGTGCAGGGGCTGCTCGAGTGGTTGCCGCAGGAAACGATCGTGTTCGACGGCGCGCTGGCGGAGACCGCGTACGATGTGCACTTGAGCGCGCAGGCCGGAATCATCGGCTGGGACATCGTGTGCCTGGGGCGCACCGGCTCGGGGGAACGGTTCGCGCGCGGCAGCTTGCGCAGTTCGATCCGGATCCGCCGCGAAGGGAGATTGCTGTGGCTCGAACGCGGCCGGATTGACGGCGGCGGCAGGTTGCAGGATTCTCCGGCGGGACTGGCGGGCGCACCGGTTTATGGAACACTGTTTGCATCGTTTTTGAATATCGACAAGAAAATTCTTGATAACTTGAGAAAATTGAAACCGACCTCCGGCGCCGGCGCGGTGACGCTCCTGCCCGGGATCCTTCTCGCCCGCTACCTGGGCGATTCCAGCGAAACGGCGCGGCGCTACTTCGCCGCGCTCTGGCGCATCCTTCGTCCCGCGCTCACCGGCCGGGACGCCACCGAACCCAGGATCTGGCGAACATGACACGAGAGAAGGCGAATGAGGCGCTGGTGCATGCCATGCGCAAACACGGCGCCACCGTTATAGCCAAGGCCACGCGGCTGCTGGTGGCTGCGCACCGGACACGGACGCCCGCGTCGACCGGCGGGATCGAGCCGCAGAAGGAAAGCGAGGCCTACCGCGTGCAGGACGAAGTATTCGCCGAATTGTGGCCCGGCGTGCGCGCGACCGCGTGGAAGGTGGGCGGCCCGAGCGACCAGGTCGAGCCCACCGCTGCGCCGATTGCGCTGCTGCTGCGCAGCGTGGTGAGTGTCGCCGCGACGTCGATGAACATGGTCGGCGTCGAGGCGGAGGTAGCCTTCCGGTTCGCGAAGGATCTGCCGCCGCGCACACGGCCTTATTCCGAGAGGTCGGTCGCCGAGGCGGTCGGCGAAGCGCTGGTGGTGATCGAACTGTGCGACACGCGGCTCGCAAACTGGAAGGGGACCTCGGCCCTGTGGAAACTGGCGGATTTCCAGAATAACGGCGGCCTCGTTGTGGGCAGCGGCACGAAGGACTGGCAGAAGATCGATTTTCTGAAGCAGGAGGTCGAGTTCCGGATCGGCTCGCGGGTGGTGAAGGCGGTGGGCGCGCACTCGTACGGCAATCCGATGCGGCTGCTGCCTTGGCTCGCCAGGCACTGCGGCAAGCGCGGTCTCGGCCTGCGCGCTGGGGACATCGTTACCACGGGCGCCTGGACCGGGCTGGAAATCGCGAAAGCGGGCGACGAAGTGAAAGCGCATTTTCCCGGAATCGGAGAGGCCGTAGTACGGATCAATTGACGTGGAACTGACCCCAAGGGAAAAGGACAAGCTTTTGGTCTTCACCGCCGCATTGCTCGCCGAGCGGCGCAAGGGGCGCGGCCTGAAGCTCAACTACCCGGAGGCCGTCGCTTACATCACGGCGGCGGTGATGGAAGGCGCGCGCGACGGGAAAAGCGTCTCCGAGCTGATGGGCTATGGCGCCACGATCCTGAAGCGCGGCGAGGTGATGGAAGGCGTGCCAGAGATGATTCCCGACATCCAGGTGGA
>SHXL01000184.1 GCA_009693345.1 Betaproteobacteria bacterium | reverse complement strand
GCATTGTTGCTGGCGCGCGCGGCGGAGCTGACGTCAAGAGCAAGGGGTATATGGGTAGCATTGAGTACACGTCAGGTAAATGGCGTCCGTTCCTGTTGATGGGCAGAAGCAAGCAGGATACGACCGCGAGCGGCGTCACTGTGGTCGGACAAGCTGCTTTTCCTGGCCGTACCGGCGATTACAAGGACTATCAGTACGGCCTTCGCTACGATCTGAGCAAGCGCGCGATGCTGTACTTCATGTCTGGTCAGACGAGGGATACTTCGACGACGGGTGACGGCACGGGCGCCAGGAAGCGCGACGGCACCGCGATTGGCATGTGGACGACCTTCTAAACCTCGCGCTGACGTAAGTCAGCACGCGGTTCGGAAACTTAAAACCCCGCTGCGGCAACGTAGCGGGGTTTTTCTTTTTGCTCTTCCTTTTCCCTTAGATATGCGCCCTGGCACGGGCTTCGCGCACGAGAGTTTCGGCGGCGATGTCGAGGGCGCCGAACTGGCCCGCGAAATCCAGGCCGTTCGCCTGCTCGATCGCGCGCCCCATGTCGGAGGAAATGGGCCAGGCGTCGCCGCGCGGGTTGCACTCGATCACGTAAAGCTTGCCGGTGTCCGCATCGCGCACGATGTCGGTGCCCAGCAGCGGCTGGTCGGGGAAGGCGGCATGCAGGTTCTCGGCCAGGGCAATCACATCCGTATCCTGCGCCAGCGCGTAGCTCGAGTCGCGCTTGTTGGAGACCACCGTAATGACGCCCTTTGCCTTGAAATCCCAGCGCGAATTAAGCGGGACATGGCGGTGCGCTGCCTCGCAGCGCCAGCACAGCAGCGCGCGGCCGAAAAAGGTCACGATGCGGAAGTTTGACGGCCACTTGCCGGTGTAGATGAAGCGCTGCGCAAGGAGCGGGGCCGTGCGTGCGGGATGGCCTTCCGGATAGCTCTCCGCCGGCCGGTAGCGCACCCGCCCGGCGTGCTTGATGAAGATCTCCGCGCCCTTGCGGCCGAGCGCGGGCTTGACCACCACGTAAGGGCCCCATTGCAACGGATCGAGCACGGTATCGGCTTCAATCGCGGTCCATTCCGGCACCGGCACGCCTAGCCGCGCCAGCCTTCGGTACTGCTCATCCTTGGGGAATTCGTGGCCCTGGCAGACGGCTCCGGGCGGTGGCGTAAACCGCTTGATCGGCATTGGCGCGATTCTCAGCGTCGGCGCGCCCTGCTCGAAGCGCGGATCCGACCAGTCCGCCGCCTTGGTATCGACCACGAAGACGCGGATCTCGGGCGCGCGCTCGCCGACGCGCCCCGCGCGATCTCCTCGAAGTCGGCGCGGTCCTGCTTGGTCTTCTGGTGCACCAGAATGAGGTTCAATACGCGATAGACTAACCCATGCATGCAGGGCGGCCCATGCCGGAACTTGACTCGCTGATCGTTCATTTCGACCGTGCGCTGCGCACCGTGGCGGGCGTGCATGGCGGGGGGCGCGCATCCCCGGGCGCGGCCATCGCGGAAGGCGAGCTCGAGGCGGATGCGCGCGCCAATGCCGCGGCGCTGATGCGCGTGAATCACGTGGGCGAGGTCTGCGCCCAGGCGCTTTACCAGGGCCAGGGCCTGACCGCGCGCAACCCGGAGAACCGCCGCGCCCTCGCGCAAGCGGCGCTCGAAGAGCAGGACCACCTGCGCTGGAGCGCCGAGCGCATCGGCGAGCTCGGCGGGCGCGCGAGCCTGCTCAACCCGTTCTGGTATGCCGGCGCGTTTGCGCTTGGGGCCGCGGCGGGCGCGTTCGGCGACCGCTGGAATCTCGCCTTCATCGCCGAGACCGAGCGCCAGGTGGAGGCGCATCTCGACGGCCATCTCGCAAGAATTTCTCCCGCGGACCGCAGGACGCGCGCCGTGGTCGAGGCGATGCGCGCGGACGAAGCGCGGCACCGCGCGAGCGCCATCGCCCTGGGCGCCGCCGAGCTGCCCGAGCCGGTGAAGCTCGGCATGCGCGCCCTGGCGAAGGTCATGACGACCATCGCGCAGCGCATCTGAAATTGCGCCGCGGCCCGGGCTGGCGCCTGACTATTCGTCGAGGATTTCGAAGTCCTTCGTGATTTCGGCGCTGTGGGCGAGCATCGCGGTGGCGGAGCAATACTTCTCGTGCGTCAGGCGCACCGCCTGCTCGACCAGGTTGCGCTTCAGATTCCTGCCGCGCACCACGAAATGGTAGTGGATCCTGGTGAACACTTTCGGATCGGCGGCCGCGCGCTCGGCCCGCAGCGAGACTTCGCAGCCGCTGATCGCCTGGCCGTTTTTTTTCAGGATCACCACCACGTCGTAGGCGGTGCAGCCACCGGCCCCTGCCAGCACCACCTCCATTGGCCGCGGCGCAAGGTTTCGCCCGCCGCCATCGGGGGCGCCATCCATGGTCACCAGGTGGCCGCTTCCGGTCTCGGCGACGAAGGTCATGCCGTCGCCCCAACGCACTGTACATTCCATTCAATACCCCTTATAATTCATGGCATTACAGGTTGTGTCCTTTATTTGGTACCATTCGCGCCCTTTATCCAGCAACCGCATGATGAAAACATACACCGCCAAAGCCGAAAACGTCGTTCACGGTTGGTACGTCGTGGACGCGCAGAACAAGGTGCTCGGCCGCTTGGCGTCGCAGATCGCGGTGCGCCTGCGCGGCAAGCACAAGCCCGAATACACGCCGCACGTCGATACCGGCGATTTCATCGTCGTGCTGAATGCGGCCAAGATCCGCGTCACCGGCAAGAAGACGCTCGGCAAGAAGTACTACCGGCATACCAATTTTCCCGGCGGCATCAAGGAAACCGATTTCGCCAAGCTGCACGCGCGCTTTCCGGACCGCGCCCTGCAACGCGCGGTGAAGGGCATGCTGCCCAAGGGCCCGCTCGGCTACGCGATGCTGAGAAAACTCAAGATTTATGCCGACGGCAAGCACCCGCACACGGCGCAGCAGCCCAAGGCACTGGAGATCTGACATGGTTGGCGACTATTACTACGGCACGGGCCGGCGCAAGAGTTCGGTGGCGCGCGTGTTCCTGAAGCCCGGCAAGGGCGGATTCATCGTGAACGGCAAGCCGGTGGACGTGTTCTTCGCGCGCGAAACGGGGCGCATGATCGTGCGCCAGCCGCTCGAGCTCACCAAGAATCTCGCGGCTTTCGACATCAAGGTGAACGTGCACGGCGGCGGCGAAAACGGCCAGGCCGGCGCGGTGCGCCATGGCCTGGCGCGCGCCCTGATCGAGTATGATGCGGCGCTCAGGCCGGTGTTCCGCGCCGCGCGGCTCGTGACCCGCGACGCGCGAGAGGTCGAGCGAAAGAAGGTCGGATTGCACAAGGCGCGGCGGCGCAAGCAATACTCGAAACGCTGACATCAGGACCCAGCCCAACGGGCCGGGATACAGAGAGTGCAAAAGCCGCCTTCGGGCGGCTTTTTGTTTCAGGAAGGCAAAGCGGATGATCAAGGCGGGAATCGTAGGCGGCACGGGTTACACGGGAATCGAGCTGCTGCGGCTGCTGTCGCAGCACCCGCAGGTCGAGCTCGCGGCGATCACGTCGCGGCAGGAGGCCGGGAAGGCGGTCAGCGCCCTGTTCCCGAGCCTGCGCGGCCGCGTGGCGCTCGCGTTCTCCCATCCCGACCAGGCGGAACTGAAGAAGTGCGACGTGGTGTTTTTCGCCACGCCCAACGGCGTGGCGATGGGCGAGGCGCGCGCGCTCATCGACGCGGGGGTGCGCATCGTCGACATTTCCGCCGATTTCCGCCTGAAGGACGTCGCCGAATGGGAGCGCTGGTACAAATTGAAGCATGCCGCGCCGGAACTGGTTGCGCAGGCGGTATACGGCCTTTGCGAAGTGAACCGCGACCGGATTCGCGGCGCGCGGCTGGTGGCGAATCCCGGCTGCTATCCCACCGCGATTCAGCTAGGCCTGCTGCCGCTGATCGAAGCCGGTGCGGTGGACCTGGCGCACCTCATCGCTGACGCGAAATCGGGCGTATCGGGCGCGGGCCGCAAGGCGGAACTTCATCTCCTGCATGCCGAGGCGTCGGAAAATTTCGCCGCCTATGCGGTCGGCGGCCACCGGCACTGGCCGGAGATCCGCCAGGGGCTCGCGCAGGCCGCGCGGCGCGAGGTGGGCCTTGTTTTCGTTCCGCACCTGACGCCGATGATCCGCGGCATCCACGCCACGCTGTACGGACGCATCACGAAGGAAATGGATTTTCAGGAGCTGTATGAAAAGCGTTACGCAAACGAGCCTTTCGTCGATGTCATGCCGGCCGGGAGCCATCCGGATACCCGCTCCACGCGCGCGGCGAACCTCTGCCGCATCGCGGTGCACCGGCCGCCCGAGGGCGGCGGTCAGGCCGAGCGCCGCGACACGCTGGTGGTGCTCTCCGTGATCGACAATCTGGTGAAGGGCGCCTCCGGCCAGGCGGTGCAGAACATGAACCTGATGTTCGGGCTGGCCGAGACCATGGGTCTCGACCAGGTGGCGGTGGTGCCCTAGCGCATCCGCGATGGCCAAGCGCTTCTGGAAGCTGCGCCAGAGATTCGGTATTGCCGCGCCGAGAGTGTCGGTGCGCACGCACGTTCCCTGGTACCTGCGCTGGCTCGGCGTCGCGGTGATGCTCGCGTTTTCGGCGGCGCTGGCGGCCTGGATCTACGATGCCGGCCGGCGCTTCGCCGGTTTCGACCGCGGCGAGGTCGAACAGGAACTCTCGGCCGCGCGCAGCGAGCTCGCCAAAATGCGCGACGAACTCGAGCCCCTGCGCGCGATCGCGAATGCGGCCGACAGCAAGGTGTCGATCGAGCGTACGGCGCAGCAGAAGCTGGCGCAGCAGGCGCGCACGCTGGAGCAGGACAATGCCCGCCTGCGCGAGGAACTCGCCATCTTCGAGAGCATGCTTTCCTCGGATACCGCGAGCGCGGCGCCGCTTTCCGTACTGCGCTTCAAGGTAGAGCCCGACACGCTGCCGGGGGAATTCCGCTACCGTGTGCTGCTGCTCGCATCGGGTCCGCGGCGGGGGCGGGAATATCAGGGACGGCTCGAGCTGGCGGTCAACCTGACGGAAGGCGGCCGTAGTGCTATCATCATGGTACCGGGGCAGGCGCAATCGGATTCCGCCACCTTCCGCTTGGCATTCCAGCACTTCCAGCGGGTTGACGGGGCGT
>SHXL01000183.1 GCA_009693345.1 Betaproteobacteria bacterium | reverse complement strand
GAGCGCAAAGCCGTCCTGCCACGCCTCTTCGTCGAGCTTCAGGAAGGCGCCGGCCCGCGTGGCGCCGGCGGAATTGACCAGGATGTCGCAGCGGCCGTGCCGTTCGGAGACCTGGCGGAACACCTGTTCGCAGCCTTCGGCCGTGCGCAGGTCGGCGGCGCACACATCCGGCCGCAATCCGGCAACGCCCGCAATCGCCTCGGCCGCCGCGTCGAGTTTCTCCTGTGACGACGATACCAGCACGGTCTGCGCGCCTTGCGCGGCGAAGGCCGCGGCAATGCCGCGCCCGATACCCCGGCTGCCGCCGGAAACCACGACGATCCTGCCATTGAATTCACCTGCCATCATTTTCTCCTTCGATGTCTTGTTGTCGTGCTGTAGTCGTCGATGCCAGGCGATTCGACGATGCGTTTTGCGACCCTGCCTGGCGAAAGCCTCAGTACGTGGCGCGACCGCCCGAAAGGTCGAACGCGAAGCCGGTGCTGAAGCTGCACTCGGGACCCGCAATCCAGGCGACCATCGCCGCGATCTCGTCGATGGTCAGGAACCGGCCCATCGGGATCTTGGCCTTGGCCGAAGCAATATGTTCTGGCGTCATTTCCAGGAAGAGATCGGTTTCGGTGATGACCGGCGCGATACAATTGACCAGCACGCCGGAATCGACCAGCTCCCGCGCCAGCGACTTGGTGAAGCCGATCACCCCGGCCTTGGCGGCGGCATAGGCGGCGATGCCGGGGGCGCCTTCCTTGCCGGTGATCGAGGAGACGTTGACGATGCGGCCGTAGCCCGCCTCGCGCATCCGCGGCACCGCCGCCCGGCAGCAATAGAAGACCCCGGTCAGGTCGATGGCGAGCACGCGATCCCACGCCTCGAGCGGATACTCCGACACCGGCAGCACCGGTCCGCTCACCCCGGCGTTGTTGACCAGGATGTCCAGCCGTCCGAGGCGATCCATGGTTGCGGCGAAGCCACGCTCGACTGACGCATAGTCGGCAACGTCGACCGTTTCGATCACCGCCGGGACGAATCCGGCGGCGACGGCGTCAAACGCGCCGGGATCGCGATCCCAGACGGCCACGCGGCAGCCTTCCTTCGCCAGTCGCGCCGCAATGCCGCGACCGATGCCGCGGGCGGCGCCGGTAACGATGGCAACCTGGCCCTGCAGGGAATTGCTCATGCCTGTCCCCCTGTCGCGCCGCGATGGCCAGATCCGGCGCGGTACTCGCGCAGGATCTGGTCGATGACCCAGGTCGTGCGCGCAGCGGACTCGCCGGTGCTGGGGCTCTGTCCCTGTCCGTTCAATTCGTCGACGATGGTCTGGATCAAGGGTTGATGGACGTGCGGCGGATCCTCGACCGGGATCTCCTCGACCGAATCCCCGCGCAGCACACGGATCGGAACGGCCTTGGTCGTCGAAAAGAGAATGCGCCCGTTGGCGCCCACGATCTCGTTGTACTCCTCTTCCCGGTCCGCCGCGTAGCACCAGGCACCGCTGCCCAGGACGCCGGAGGCGAAACGGTAACTCGCCGTGACGATGTCGTCGGCACCGTAGGCGCCCGCCTGGTTGTCCGCGAACGCGCGCACCGCTTCGATCGGACCGAACACGAAGTCGAGAAAATCCAGGGTGTGACTGGCCATGTCGACAAACAGTCCGCCACCTGACATCTCCGGGTCGACGCGCCAGGGCGGCGAGCGGGGATTCAATTCGGCCTGCGGTTTCAGCGGCAGGAACTGGCGGCTGGTCACCATCCTGACCGGGCCGATGGCGTTCTGCCGGACCAAGTCGCGGACCGCAATGAAGCGGGGCAGCGCGCGCCGGTAGTAGGCGACCCACAGCGGCACGCCGCCCGTCCGGCAGGCGCCGATCATTTCCTGGCACTGGTCGTGGTCGAGAGCCATCGGCTTCTCTACCAGCACCGGCTTCCCCGCAGCCGCGCAGCGCAGCACGTAATCGCGATGCGCCCCGGGAACGGTCGCCACATAGATGGCGTCGATATCCGGCGCGCGAATGATCGCCTCCGCGTCGTCGTGCCAGCGCGGGACGCCATGCCGGCGCGCGTAGTCCGCGGCCAGCGCGCCATTGCGCCGCATCACGGCAAGCAGTTGCGAATGCGTCGCCTTGTACAGGCCGGGACCGCTCTTGATCTCGGTGACGTCACCGCAGCCGATGATGCCCCAGCGTATGGTCTTCATCGCGCCACCCGCCGACCGATGACTTGCCGCCGCCCGCGCCGGGGGCGCCGCTCAGCCGGGCGCATGGTGGGCAACCGCTGCCTCGGCATAGAGCACGCCATCCTTCACCATCGCATCGATTTCCTCGGCCTTGAAGCCCAGGCTCGCGGCGATTTCGCGGTTGTGCTGGCCCAGCAGCGGCGCGACCGAGCGCGGTGTCACGTCGCAATTGGAAAACCGGAACGGAATGTTGGCGAGTCGCACCTTGCCCAGGACCGGGTGGTCCTGTTCGACGATCATCCCCCGCGCAAGAACTTGCGGGTCCGCCAGCACCGCGTCGATGTTCTGCACCGCGGTGTTGGGAACGTCGGCCGCGTCGAGCGCCGCAACGCATTCGGCCACCGTATGCCGGGTGGTCCAGGCGGAAACGTAGCCGAGCACTTCCTCGCGATTCGCGTTGCGCCCTTCCGGACCATGAAATCGCGCGTCGGCGGCAAGCGCGTCGCCACCAACGACTGCGGCAAGGCGTTTCCAGGCATCGTTGACCTGGGCGGCAATGGCCATGTTGCCATCCTTCGCGGCGAACACGCCGTACACGGTCGACTGCGGCAGGTCGTGTCCGGTCTGCACCGGGACCTCCTTGCCGCCGCTCATGGTGTAGCACTGCAGCGCATAGTCGTGCATGCCCACCATGCAATCGTAGAGCGCCATGTCGATGTGACAACCCTTGCCCGTCGTTGCGCGGCCGACGAGCGCCGCGCAGACTGCCGCCACGCCATGCGCGCCGGCATACATGTCGGCGATAGGCATCCGGAACAGCGGCGGCGGCGCGCCCGGCACGCCGAGCATCGCCATCGCGCCGCTTTTCGCCTCGGCGATCACCCCGAACCCCGGCCGCGACGCATCGGGACCGGTGTGGCCGTAGGCGGACAGCGAACAGTAGACCAGACGCGGATTGAGCGCCGCCAGCGCCGCGTAGCCCAGGCCCAGCTTCTCCAGCGCGCCCGGACGATAATTCTCGACGAATACATCGGCGGTTTGCGCGAGTTCGAGCATCAGCTTGTGGCCGCGCGGATCCTTCAGGTTCACGCACAGTCCCTGCTTGCCCATGTTCTGCTGCAGAAAGTAGCCGCTTTGACCGTCGATGAAATAGGGATGGTGTCGACCCGCGTCGCCGTCCTTTGGCCGCTCGACCTTGATCACCTCCGCGCCCATTCCGGCCAGACAGCGGCTCAGGTACGGGCCGGCCAGGAAGTGCGAGTAATCGATGACGCGAAGGCCGGCGAGAGGAAGGGATTGCGTTGTCATTAAAAAGCTCCGAGTAGGGTCGCAGGCCGGGGCGCATGGGCCCGGTCCGCCGTGGGCCGGTCAGGCGGCTTCCGGCCGGCGCGGAATCATCAGCCGGTGTTCGCCCCGATGCACAACCTGATCGTCCTGGTTGAGCAGTTCACAGGGTATGACGACGATGCCCCAGCCGGGCTTGCTCTTCGAGGGCCGCGCGCTATCGATGCGGAACTTTACGCGCAGCACGTCGCCGATCCGGATCGGCAGCAGGAAGTCCCAGGTCCAGCCCAGCGACATGCCGGGACGAAAGCGATACTCGGCCTGGCACTTCAGCCCGTCGGCAACGGCCAGTCCGAACAGCCCGTGCGCGACCCGCTGCCCGAAGTGCGACTTGCGCGCGTACTCTTCATCGACGTGCAGCAGCGTGTGGTCGCCGGAGACCTCCGCATACATGTCGATCATCGCCCCGGTGACCGTCAGCGGCGGGGTCACGCCTTCGTCGCCGACCTTGGCATCGTCCCAATAGCGTTCCATTGCCATGCTCGCGCTCCCGTCAGATTCGTTCAATGTTGAATGCGTTGCCTGCCGGCGCGGTCACGACTGCGCGGCGGCACTGGCCGACACGGCGGCGCGCAGCCCGAGCAGATAGCTGTCGATTCCGAAGCCGGCGATGTACCCCTTGGCGATTTCGGAGATGACCGAGTACTGGCGAAACTTGTCGCGCGCGTGGTTGTTCGACATGTGAACCTCCACGATGGGCACGGTCAGGATCGTCAGCGCGTCGCGCATGCCGTAGCTGTAGTGGGTCCAGGCGCCGGCATTGATGATCACGCCGTCGACCTTTTCCGCGTACGCCTGGTGGACCCGCTCGCACAGCGCGCCCTCGAAGTTGGTCTGGAAGCTCTGGACCTCGACTCCCAGTTCCTTGCCCAGCGCGGCGAGCTTGCCGTCGATTTCCTCCAGCGTGATCGTGCCGTAGAACTTCGGCTCGCGCTTGCCGAACATGTTGTGATTCACGCCGTGCAACATCAGGAATTTTTTCAATCTAACGCTCCGTTTTGCAGTGATTTCAGCCGCGACGCGAAACGCGTCACGCCCGGGGATCGATCGCCAGTGCGGCGGCGACCGAGTTGCCGGTTGCCGGCAGGATTTCTACGCACAGTCCATCGGGCAGCGCCAGCCAGTTGCGCCCCTGCGGCAGCGCAGTGACGCCTTGCCACGCGTACGCAGCCTCGAGCGCGGCCTCGACATCCTCGGTCATGACCCCGAGATGCGCCAGGCGCCCTTCGGGTCCGCTGAAGCCGGGGTCGGCGATCAGCTGCACGCCGCCGACGGTCCAGACCTGCCCGGGGTTGTCCTCCGGCCCGTCGTATTCGCGGACCGCCATGCCCAGCGCCTCGTGGAAGAAACGGATATGCCAGTGAATATCCCTGACCCGGATCGCGACGTGCTCGACATAGGACCGGTTCTGGCTGGCCATGGCGCGCGCCGTCACGGGGATTCCTTCGCCGGCGCCGGCGTGCCGGCGCGCTGCTGCATCCACAACTCGATGCCCTTCACGCAGGCGACCAGCGTCCGGTTCACCGGCGTCGCGATCCCGGCGCGTTCGCCCCAGCGCACCACCGCGCCGTTGATGAAGTCGATCTCGGTTGGCGCGCCCGCCTCGATGCTCTGCAAGAGCGAGGTCTTGAAATCGTCCGGGAGGCCCTGCGCGGCCAGCGTCCACGCCGCCTCGGGCTGGTTGCTGGCGAGCTTGATGCCCAGCGCAGCGGCGACGTCGATCGCCTCCTGGACGGCCGCGAATGCACAGTCCCGCAGCGCGGGCAGGCTGTACAGGCCGCCATAGGCCAGGCGCGTG
>SHXL01000182.1 GCA_009693345.1 Betaproteobacteria bacterium | reverse complement strand
CGACGAGGACGATCCTTGCATCGAGCCCGCGCTGCTGATGAAGCGCAACATCCGCACTTCCGGCCTGGTGGTCCTGCCGTATTCCGGGCACACCATCAACATCGAGGAGCCCGAGGCGTTCAACCGCGCGCTCCTTGAATTTCTGATCAAGGTGGATGAAGGACGTCCGCACGCGCGCGATCCCCGCTCGGCGGCATCCGGGATTCTCGGCTTCAAGAAATGATCCTGCTCAGCGGTGGCTCGGGCTTCATGGGCCTGAACGTCGCCGAGCAGCTTCTTGCGCGGGGCGACGAGCTGCTGATCTACGACCGCTCCCCGCCGCCTCGCGGCTTCCGTGGAAATTTCCGGTTCGAAGAAGGCGACGTCACCGACCGGGATCGTCTCGGCGAGGTTTTTTCCCGGCACAAGCCGAAAAGCGTTTTCCATCTCGCCGCGATCACCGCCGGAGCGGAGCGCGACGCGCGCGAGCCGCGCTGTATCGCCGAAGTGAACCTGATCGGCACGATCAACGTCCTCGAGGCCGCGCGGCGGCACGGCGCCCTGCGCTTCGTCCATGCCAGCACCGGCGCGCTCTACGGCGCGGCCGGGATCGGCGTCGCCGAACCCCTCGACGAGGAACGCCACCGCCCGGTGCCCGAATCGATGTACGGCATCACCAAGTACGCCGCCGAGCGCGCCTGCTTGCGGCTCGCCGCCTTGTGGAAATTCGATGTGCGCATCGGCCGTCTCGCCACCGCGTTCGGCCGCTGGGAGCACGCGACCGCTGCGCGCGACCGGCTCTCGCCGCCCACCGAGATTGCGCGCATCGCGGTTGCCGGCGGCGAGGCGGTATTTCCGCCCCTCGGCCCCACCGACTACATCTATGCGCCCGATCTTGCCCGCGCGCTTCTCGCCGTGCACGACGCAGCCGCGCCTGCGCACCGGCTGTATCATCTGGGCGCCGGTGCCGCGTGGGCCCTGCCCGAGTGGTGCACGCTGCTGGCGAAGCGCTACCCCGCGTTCCGCTGGCGCGAGTCGGCGGACCCGGGCGCCTGCAACGTGATTCCGCTTTCGCCCGGCACGCGCACGCGATTCTCGAATCGCAGACTCGTCGAGGACCTCGGCTACGTGCCGCATTACGATCTCGCGATGGCCCTGGAGGACTTCACCGCATGGATGGGGGAGCAGCATGAAACCTGACATCGCCTGGCAGCGCAACGACTATTCGCGCGTGCCCTTCTGGCTGCATCACGACGAGGGCATCTACGCGCTCGAAATGGAGCGCATCTTCCGCGGTCCGGCCTGGAGCTACCTCTGCCTCGAAGCCGAGATTCCCAACGCCTGCGACTTCCGCACCACCTGGGTCGGCGACACCCCGGTGATCGTTTCACGCGCCAAGGACGGCGTGATCCATGCATTCGTCAACCGCTGCTCGCATCGCGGCGCGATGATCGTGCGCGAACTGCGCGGCAACGCCGAGCGGCTGGTATGCCTTTACCACCGATGGTGCTACTCGAATGCCGGCGAGCTCACCGGCCTCCCCTTCCGCAAGGGCATCAAGGGCGAAGGCGGCATGCCGGAAGAATTCGACATGAAGGCGGTATCGCCGCAGCGCCTGAAGGTGGCCAATTATCACGGCATGCTATTCGGCACGTTCTCGGACCGGGCAGAGACGATCGAGGCCTACCTTGGCGAATTCGGCACCGGCATGGTCCGGCGTTTCCTCTCGCGCCCGATCCGCATCCTCGGCTATTCGCGCCAGCGCATCGCCGGCAACTGGAAGCTCTACGCGGAGAACCTGCGCGACACCTACCATGCCAGCCTGCTGCATGAGTTCTTTGTCACCTACGGCGTGGACCGCGCGACGCAAAAAGGCGGCGTCAAGATGGACGCGCGCCACCGCCACAACATGAACCACGCCTACGCCGCGAGCGACACCGATGAGGACGCCAAGGCGGCGTACGCGGACACCGCGGCAAGGCTGGATCGGATGCAGCTCCGGGATAAAAAATTATTGCACTATAAGAATGAGTTTCCCGACGGCATGAACCTCGCCACGCCGACCTTCTTCCCCAACGCGTTGCTGATCCAGATCAACAACACCATCGGCACGCGCCAGATCCGCCCCAAGGGGCCCGGCGCACATGAAGTATTCCAGACGCTGTTCGGCTATGCCGACGACGACGAGGCGATGACCCGCCACCGCCTGATCTCGGCCAACCTCGTGGGCCCGGCGGGATTCGTCAGCATGGAAGACGGCGAGGCGATCGAGGTAATCCAGAAGGCCACGCGCAGCTCGCCGGAGGGCTGTGAGGTGATCGAAATGGGCGGCCGCGGCGAAGTGCGCGACCTCGCCCACCGCGTTACCGAAACACCGATCCGCGGCTTCTGGTCCTACTGGGCGGAACTCATGGGTGTCGAACCCGCGGGCGGAATCCGGTAGACCCGCGATGAACGTGTCGCTCGAAACAAGAGAACTGCTCACCGCCCTGATGGCCGAATACGCCATGGCGATCGACGAGGACCGGCTCGAGGACTGGGTGGAGCTCTTCGCCGAGGACTGCGACTACCGCGTCGTCACCCGCGAGAACGTCGAGCAGGGCCTGCCCAATGTCCTCATGTGGTGCGACAACAAGGACATGCTGCGCGACCGCGTCGACTCCTACCGCAACGTCAACGAATACAACCTGCACTATGATCGCCACATCCTTGGACCGCTTCGCTTTATCAGCGAGAAAGACGGCGCCTGGACCTTCGACGTTTCCTACAGCCTCTTCCAGACCACCCTCGAAGGCGAATCGCGCCTCTTCAGCGTCGGGCGCTACCGCATCGAAGCCCGCCTTGAGGGCAGCGCGGCGCGGCTGAAAACCGTCGCCGTCATCGCCGACACCGGCCTTGTGCCGTCGCTGCTCGCAACCCCGATCTAGATTGCGTTGTAGCCGCCGTCGACCAGCAGGTCGGCGCCGGTCATGAAGCTCGAGGCGTCCGAGGCGAGGAACAGCGCCGCAGCAGCGATTTCTTCGGGCTGGCCGAGGCGTTTGAGCAGGTGCTTCGGGCCGAGCGCTTCGCGCGCTTTTTCCATGGTGCCGTAACGCAACGGCATGCGCCCGGTTTCCACCGCGCCGGGTGAAAGGGTGTTGACGCGGATTTTCTGCGCGGCGTGATCGGCGGCCATGGCCTTCGCCATGGTGATCAGCGTCCCCTTGGTCGAGCAGTACGCCACGCGCCCGGGGGTGCCCACGGAGCCGAGCTGGGAGGCGATGTGGATGATCGAGCCGCCCCCGGCGGCCGCCATGTGCGGAATCGTCCAACGGCTCATGAGGAAGGCGCCGCCGACGTTGACGGCGAACACGCGGTTCCAGGCGGCGAGATCAAGCTCGAGCACGGTGGCGCTGGGATCTCTCATCGCCGCGGCGTTCACCAGGACGTGGAGGCCGCCGAAAGCCTTGGCCGCCTGCTCGACCGCCTGCCTTGTTTCCGATTCTGAGGCGACGTCGCAACGGATCGCGAGGAAATTTTCTTTTACTTGAATGCTATTTAGATCGAGATCGACGCAAGCCACCTTGGCACCGGCCTCTGCAAAAGCGCGCGCAATAGCGCTGCCGATGCCGCTGCCGGCACCGGTCACGATCGCGCACTTCCCTTTCAGGGAATACTTTTCCTGAGCGTTCATGGTCACCGCCTCCCGAGATAAGCTTCCTTGACGCGTTCGTCCTGCTTGAGCGCGTCGCAGGTGCCGCTTGCGATGATCGAGCCGGTCTGCAGCACGTAGCCGCGGCTCGCGGTTTCGAGCGCGTAGCGCGCGTTCTGCTCGACCAGCAGGATGCTGGTGCCGGCGGCGTTGGCGGCTACGATGCTGTGGAAGATGTCCTGCACGACCAGCGGTGCGAGGCCGAGCGAGGGCTCGTCCAGGCACAGCAGCTTCGGCTCCGACATCAGCGCGCGCGACAACGCGAGCATCTGCTGCTCGCCGCCCGAGAGCGTGCTGGCGGGCTGCGCCGCGCGCTCGCGCAGCAGCGGGAACATTTCCAGCGATCGGTCGATAAGGGCTTGGATTTTTTTTTGATCATTTCGATATTTAAAGCCGCCCATCTCGAGATTCTCACGCACGGTCAGCGCCGGGAACACGCGCCGCCCCTCGGGCACCAGCGCGATCCCCGCGAGCGCGCGGCGGTGCGCCGGAAGCTGCGTGACGTCCTCCCCCGCGAACAGGATCCTGCCCCGGCGCGGCGCCATCGCGCCCGCCACGGCGCGCATGGTGGTGCTCTTGCCGGCGCCGTTGGCGCCGATGAGCGTGACGATCTCGCCTTGCTCAACGTGGAAGGAGATGTCGCGGCAGGCCGGTACCTCGCCGTAGGCGAGTTCAAGCCCTTCGACTTCGAGCAGTTTATTCAAGTAAATTCACCGCCCAGATACGCCTCGATGACGCGCGGGTTGGCCTGCACCTCGCGCGGGGCGCCCTCGAAGAGCTGCTCGCCGTGGTCCATGACGTAGACGCGGTGCGCCACGTTCATGACAAGGTCCATGTTGTGCTCGACCACGACCAGCGTGATGCCGCGGCCTGCGATGCGGGTCAATCGATCCAGGAGAAAATCGACTTCGGAACCGTTCAAGCCGGCCGCCGGCTCGTCGAGCATGAACAGGCGCGGCCGCGTGGCGAGCGCGCGCGCGATCTCGAGCATGCGCTGCTGCCCGTAAGGCAGCGCGCCGGCGCGCTCTCCCGCGTGCGAGGCAAGGCCGACGAAATCGAGCAGCTCGCGCGCCTCGTCGTCGAAGCGCCCGGCGCTGCCGTAGGCGAGGAATTTCCAGAACGGTTCGTCCTGGTGGATGTGGAAGCCGGCGCGCACGTTCTCGAGCAGCGTGAGCTGCTTGAAGAGACGGATCTTCTGGAAAGTGCGCGCGAGGCCCAGCCGCACCCGGCGGTGCGCGGGCAAGCCGATCAGATTTTGCTCTTGAAAGTACAACTGCCCGGCATCAGGCTGATAGATGCCGGAGAGCAGGTTAAGCAGCGTGGATTTGCCGGCGCCGTTCGGCCCGATCAGCGCGAAGATCGAGTTCTCCGGCACTTCGATGGAGACGTTTTCCACCGCGTGCACGCCACCGAAGCTCTTACTGATGTTTTGCGCTTTCAAGAACGTCATCGACGTCTCACCAGCGCGCGCCAGGCCTGCACGATGCCCCCCGGCATGAACAGCACCACCAGCGTCAGCGCCAAGCCGTAGATCATCAGCCGGAATTCGCCGAAGCCGCGCAGCACCTCGGGCAGGAAAGTGAGCACGATCGCGCCGATCACCGGGCCGATCATGGTGCCCATGCCGCCGACGATCACCATCGCCAGCATGGTGAACG
>SHXL01000009.1 GCA_009693345.1 Betaproteobacteria bacterium | reverse complement strand
AGTCGGGACCAGAGCACTACTTGCTCCATCTTGCCAAGGAACACCTCGCGCCGGGTAATCTTCTTCTTGCCCTCGTATTCGGCAAGGGAGAAACTGATCTGCTTTGGTGCCGTGGAGTTCATCTTGGCTCTGCGTTGTGGGATACCTCTATATAAATAACGCTTGAGTGCCTGCGCCGGTTGGCAAATTTCGTGAATAAATCTGCGTTTCCCTAGTATATTCTTGCCGCATGCCCGATCCGCGCAGAAGATTCAGGCGATGTCGGGGACGGGGTGGTAGGTCAGGATTGGCGCGGCTGGCCTGGGCGGATCCGGAGCGGGCGGTCCAGGGCCCCTTGGGGCGGCAATTCGCACCACCCATAGTCCCAGGTGGGTGAGGATCTTGCGGATGACCGCCTTGTTGTCGATGAGCGCGATTACGCGCATGGGACCCTTGCACTTCGGGCCTTCGAGCGGATCGACTTCGTAGACTTTGTGAATGAGGCGCGCCCAACTGGAGCGCACGCGCGCGGCTTCGCGAACATCGACCTCGCGCGTCGTGATTTCAGCAGGCTTGGGCTCGGCGCGCCGGCGCTTTCCGCGGCTGCGGTTCGAGTACCACCCGGCGTAGCGCACCAGATGCTCGAAGCGATCCGGGATGTGAGCGCAGAGTTGCGCCAGCCAATCGGCTCCGGACATGAGCTGGAAGTTGCGCTTGAAGGTCTTGTGCATTCTTGAGCGGTAGATGACCGTTCCGGATTCCGGGTCGTAGGACATTTTCTCCAGAGAGAACGGTGCGCGCAGCATGTACTGCGCGATCCTGCGCCTGCCGGCCGCGTCGCGCGCGTGAACGCGAACGCTGTTGTGCGCCGAGAACCCAGTGTGCCTCCACGTGAGCATCGTTGCGGCGAGCCCTTCCGACACCAGGCCTTCGCGGGGTAACAGCGCGAGAACTTCCTTACGGAACCACGGCTCGAGCAGCTTGCGCGGAATGGGCGGCAGAACCCTGAAGCCGCCGTCGGCATCGAACGCGCCGTCCGCCGCAAGGACGTGGATGTGCGGGTTGAAGTTGACGAGGTCGCCGAAGGTCTGGACGAAGAGGATGAGGCCCGGCCGCGTACCCGGCCTTGCGCTCGCATGAAAGCGGGCGAACAAGTGCTCGACGATGTTGCACAGCTTGCCCAGCAGTGCGCGCCTGCGGGCGAACATCGGCCGCAGCAGGCGCGGCACGGTGAACACGTATTGCCGGTGCGGCACCGGGGCGAGCACGTTGGCTTCCACCCAGTCGCCGTACGCCAGCACTCTCTTCTGGTGACAGCTAGGGCAGAAGTACCGCGCCTTGCAGGAAAAGGCGAGGATGCAGGCGTGACGGCACTGGTCACAGTAGATCCGCGCGAAGCCGTGCTGCGGATTGCCGCACTTAAGGAAGCGCTCAATGACGTTCTCTTCGACGCGGCGGCCGAATCGGCCGCCTGCCCTCAGCTCAGGCGCATGCCGGGCCGCGCACCGGTAGAGCGCGCTCGCGCGCGGTTTGCGGGGCCGGTAAACCCGGCCACCGGAAGTCTGCGGCGCATGCGTGCACCCTTGCATGCCACGAGTAACGTCTTCCACTCGCCAAAGGGAGCACGGCGATCACAGACATTACCGCGCGATTTTGCAAGCAGACGTAAGCACGCCGGCTGCTTTTCGGACTTGTGTGACGAAAAATCAGGAAATGCAGCGGCTGGACGGCTTGCCGGTCGCTGCAGCCCGAAAACCTAGCTGTACTTGCGCAAGTCCTCGATCACCTTGCCGTCGTTCGGCAAGCTTCCCGCCTCTACCAGCACGACTTCACCGCGCAGCTTGGTGAGGTCGCGGATTGAAGCAACGACGGCCTCCGCCAGTCCGGCCGGACGTTTCGTCACCTCGCACTTCAGCGTCATCCGGTCGTTGCCGGATTCTCCTTCCACCACCAGCCGCGCCTTCGCGATCTCCGGGTGCCGGCGCACGATCTCGTTCACCTGCTTGGGCGTCACGAACATCGCGCGCACCTTGGTGCTCTGGTCGGCGCGCCCCATCCAGCCGCGGATACGAGTATTGGTGCGCCCGCATGGACTCTCACCCGGCAAAATCGCCGACAGATCGCCTGTGCCGAAGCGGATCAGCGGGTAGTCGCGGTTGAAACTGGTGATCACCACCTCGCCGACTTCGCCCGCCGGCAACGGGTCGCCGGTGCCGGGCCGCACGATCTCGAGCAGCAGTCCCTCGTCGAGGATCATCCCCTCGGTCACCGAGCCGTCGGCCACGAGGGATTCGTAGGCGAGCGATCCCAGATCCGCGGTGCCGTAGCTTTGCGTCACCCGGATGCCGCGCTCGAGCATCGCGGCTCTCAACACGGGCGGAAGGTATTCGGCGCTGACGTGCGCCTTCTTCAGGGACGAAATGTCGCTCCCGAGTTCGGCCGCCTTCTCGACAATCAGCTTGAGGAACGAAGGCGTGCCGATGTAGGCGTCGATCTTCAGGTCTCGGATCGCCGCGATCTGCATTTCGGTCTGGCCCACGCCGGCCGGCACCACGGTGCAGCCGATCGCGAGCGCGCCGGATTCGAGCATCGAGCCCGCCGGCGTGAAGTGATAGGCAAACGTGTTCGCCACCAGGTCGCCGGCGCGAAAGCCGCCGGCATACAGCGCGCGCGCCGTGCGCCACCAGTTCCTGCCGCGCCCCTCGGGCTCGTAGATCGGGCCGGGAGACACGAATATCTTGGCCAGTTTCGATACCGGCGTCGCATTCAGCCCGCCGAGCGGTCGTTCCTTCGCCTGCAACTCCGCGAGATCCGACTTGCGCGTTACCGGCAGCGCCGCGAGTGCCTTGCGGGTCCGGACCTTTGCCGGGTCGACGTCACCCAGGATGCGCGCGAAGCCCGGTGCGCGGCGCTTGGCGTGCGCGACCAGTTTCGGCAGCGCCGCCATGAGCGCCACCTCGCGCAGTTTCGGCGCGCGGGTCTCGAGCTTGTCGAAATGGTCGGCGGAGGGTTTCTTCAAAGCCAGCGTTTGCGGCGGCGGTAGGATTTCACGTCACGGAAGCTCTTGCGGCCACCCGAGGAAAAGCCAAGGTAGAACTCCTTCACGTCCTCGTTTTGCGCGAGCGACGAGCCTTCGCCGTCCATCACCACGCGGCCGTTCTCCAGGATGTAGCCGTAGCCGGCGTAGCGCAGCGCGACGGTGGTGTTCTGCTCGGCGAGCAGGAAGCTCACTTTTTCCTTGATGTTCAGGTCCTTCACGATTTCGAAGATTTCCTCCACCAGCTGGGGCGCGAGCCCCATCGAGGGCTCATCGAGCAGGATCATCTTCGGTCGCGCCATCAGCGCGCGGCCGATCGCGGTCATCTGCTGCTCGCCGCCCGAGGTATAGCCCGACTGCGAACCGCGCCGTTGCTTCAGGCGCGGGAAATACGTGTACACGCGTTCCAGCCCGTCGCGCGTCTCGGCACCGCTTCGGGTGTAGGCGCCGGTCAGGAGATTTTCCTCGACCGTCAGGTGGGCGAAACAGTGCCGGCCTTCCATCACCTGCACCACGCCACGCTTGACGAGGTCCGATGGCGTCAAGCCCTCGATGCGCTCCCCCAGGTATTCGATGTAGCCCTTGGTAACCTCACCGCGCTCGCCCTTGAGCAGATTGGAAACCGCGCGCAGTGTCGTCGTCTTGCCGGCGCCATTGGCGCCGAGCAGCGCGACGATTCCGCCCTCGCGCACGGTCAGCGACACGCCCTTCAAGACCAGAATGACGTGGTTGTAGATCACCTCGATGCCGTTTACGGAAAGCATCGCCGGCGCGGTTAGCATGGAAATCCTCGAAGAAACGGCGCCGGGAGTGCTCCCGGCGCCGCCTTAGCCAGGATAAATCAGCCCGCTTCTATGGCGCAGTCGCGCTTGTTGATCTTCTTCTCCGCCGCGTACTTCTCCGCCGAAGCGCGGATCATCGGTTTGAGTATCTGCTGATCGGCTTCGTAGATGCCGGGCTGGACGTTCCACCTCTTGCCATCCCAGATATGCACGCTGGCCGGAGCGCTGCCCGCGTGGTCCGCGCAAGAGGTGCTCACCGGCAACATGAAACCATCGAAGCCGAGTCTCTTGATCGCCGCCTTGTCGATCGCGAGGTTCTCGAGGCCCCAGCGCACCTCTTCGCCCCTGAGCGGCTTCTTGCCGTACTTGATGTGGGCCCGCTTGACCGCCTCGACAGACATCATCGCGGAGACCATGCCGCGGTTGTAGAGCACCTCGCCGATCTCTTCTTTCTTGCCCGTGCCCTGGCCTTTGTCGTGCAGGTACTTGATGACGTCCTTGTGCACCGCGCCCTGTCCCGCAGGCGCGAGGAACACCAGCGCGTTGTAGCCCTTGGCGCCGTCACCCGCCGGCGTCACATCGGGCTCCGCGCCCGACCACCACACACCGTACATCTTTTCGCGTGGATAGCCGGTGGCGACCGCCTCCTTGATCGAGGTCGAGTTCATCACCCCCCAGCCCCAGAGGAACACATAGTCCGGCCGCTGTTGGCGAATCTGCAACCAGGTCGCCTTCTGCTCCACTCCCGGATGCGTCACCGGCAGCAGCAGAACTTCAAAGCCGTGCATCTTGGCCCGCTCCTGCAGCAGCGCGATCGGCTCCTTGCCGTACGGCGAGTCGTGATAGACAAGGGCGATCTTCTTGCCCTTAAGCTTGTCGAGGCCGCCTTCTTTCTTGCCGACATGCTGCACCAGCATGTCCGCGGCGTCCCAGTACGTCCCGCCGAGGGGGAAATTCCAGCCGAACACGGTGCCGTCGCGCGAATCCGCGCGCCCGTAACCTGCGGTAACGATCGGAATCTTGTCGTTGAAGGACTTGTCGGTCACGGCGAAGGTGATGCCCGTGGACAGCGGATGAAACAGCGTCGCGCCGGTCGGCCCCTTGCCCTTGAGGCGCTCGTAGCATTCAACACCGCGGTCAGTGGCGTAGCCGGTCTCGCATTCTTCGTACGTTATCTTCACGCCGTTGATGCCGCCGTCGCGCGCGTTGACCAGCTTCAGGTAATCCACGAATCCGTTGGCGAAGGGCGCGCCGTTTGGCGCATACGGACCAGTGCGATAGGACAACACCGGGAAGAACTGCTCCTTGGCCTGCGCCATCGCCGCCGTACTGCCAATCGCCGCGGCCATAGCCGACACCGCCAGCATTAAAAAATTCGCTCTCCGATTCATCTCCATCCTCCCCCAGTGAGTACGCGACATGATGATAACCCTGTCAATGCGGAAATGGCCACAATCGCAGCTTTTCCTTGCCGATGGCCCATAGCCGGGCCAGGCCGTGGGGCTCCACGATCAGGAAAAACACGATCAGGACGCCGAAAATCATCAATTCCAGGTGCGTGGCCATCGAGGTCGAGATCGGCACGCCCAGCATGGCCGGCAACTGGTTGAGCAGGATCGGCAGCATCACGATGAAGGCGGCGCCGAAGTAGCTGCCCAGCAGCGAGCCCATGCCGCCGATGATGATCATGAACAGCAGGTTCAGCGACAGGGTCAGGTTGAACGCGAGCGGCTCCCAGGAGCCAAGGTGGACGAATCCCCAGAGCGCGCCGGCCACGCCGACGTAGAACGAACTGACGGCGAATGCGGTGAGCTTGGCGTACACCGGGCGGATGCCGATCACCTCTGCGGCGACGTCCATGTCGCGCATCGCCATCCACTCCCGCCCGATGCGACTGCGCACGAGATTCTTCGCCACCAGCGTAAACACGATCAGCAAGCCGAGCAGGAACAGGTATTTTTCCGCCGGCGTATTGACGGTCCAGCCGAATAGTTCGACCGGCGGGGTCTGGACCGAACCCGAGTGCGCGTAGTTGGTAAACCACTTCACGCGCGCGAACAACCAGTCCATGAAGAACTGCGCCGCGAGCGTCGCCACCGCCAGGTACAGACCTTTGATGCGCAGGCTCGGGATGCCGAACACCAACCCCACCACCGCTGCGATCAGCCCGGAGATCAGCAGCACGACCAGGAAATTGAGCTGTGGCACGCGCAACACCAGGTTGTAGGCCGCATACGCCCCGACCGCCATGAACGCCGCATGCCCGAGCGAGATCTGGCCGCAGTAACCGACCAGCAGGTTCAGGCCGATGGCCGCGATCGTCAGGATCAGGAACGGGATCAGCAGCGACAGGAACAGGTAATCGCTGACGAGGAAGGGGACGGCTCCGAACGCGAATACCAGCAGCACCAGCATGAAGACACGGTCCTGCAGGATCGGCAGCATCTGCTGGTCCGACTCGTAGGTCGATTTGAACTGGCCGTTTTCGCGATAGAACATGGCTAATAGTAGGTATTAAACGCGGTCGATGAGTTTTTCACCGAACAGGCCTTCGGGCCTCACCAGCAAGAACAGAAGCGCCAGCACATAGGCGAACCAGTTCTCGATGCCGCCGCCGGCGAGGTCGAACGCCTTGACCATCACCGGCCCGAGGAATACCTCGGCCATCTTTTCACCCACGCCGATGATCAGGCCTCCCACGACCGCGCCGGTGACCGACGTGAAGCCGCCCAGAATCACCACCGGCAGCGCTTTCAACGCCACCTGCGAAAGCGAGAACTGCACCCCGAGCTTGGAACCCCAGATCACGCCCGCCACCAGCGCCACGAATCCGGCCACCGACCAGACGATGACCCAGATGCGGTTGAGCGGAATGCCGATCGACTGCGCGGCCTGGTGGTCGTCGGCCACCGCGCGCAGCGCCCGCCCGGTCGTGGTCTTCTGGAAAAACAGCGCAAGGGCCGCAACCAGGGCGGTAGCCACGATCGCGGCGACAAAATCCTCCTTGTTGACCAGGATCCCGCCCTGGAACAGGCTCTCCAGGATCATTACCGGCTCCTTGGGAATGCCAAGTTCGATCTTGTAGATGTCGCTGCCCCAGATAGTCTGGCCGAAGCCGTCGAGAAAATAGGAAACGCCGAGCGTCGCCATCAGCAGCGCAACTCCTTCCTGGTTGACGAGCGGGCGCAGCACCAGCCGCTCGATGACCCAGGCCAGCGCCACCATGATCACCATCGCGATCAGCATCGCCACCCACAAGGGCACCTGCTCGGCGAGGCGCGCCACCGCGAGCGCCGCGAACAGCACCATCGCCCCCTGCGCGAAATTGAACACGCCCGAGGCCTTGAAGATCAATGCAAAGCCCAGCGCCACCAGCGAGTAGAGAACCCCGGCCATCAAACCGCCCAGCAGGACCTCGACATAAAAACCCGGCGACGTCGAGCGATCCGCAAACGGCGCAACGAGCCCGGCCAGGAGTACCAGGCCAAGCGTGATCACGGGCCAGTTCTTCCGCATCGTCAGTGGCTCACGCCGAGATAGGCGTCAACGACCGCCTGGTTGGCGCGCACCTCGTCGGGCGTGCCGTCGCCGATCTTCTTGCCGTAATCCAGCACCACGACGCGGTCGGAGATATCCATCACCACGCTCATGTCGTGCTCGATCAGCACGATAGTGGTGCCGAAATGGTCGTTCGCATCGAGGATGAAGCGGCACATGTCCTGCTTCTCCTCCATGTTCATGCCGGACATCGGCTCATCGAGCAGCAGCACGCGCGGTTCCATCGCCAGCGCGCGCGCGAGATCCACGCGCTTTTGCAGGCCGTAGGACAGGCGGCCCACCTGCGTCTTGCGGTAAGCCTGGATCTCGAGAAAATCGATGATGCCCTCCACCACTTCGCGGTGCTCGATTTCCTCGCGCAGTGCCGGGCCCATGCGCAGCGCCTGCATGACGATGTTGGAGTGCATCTTCAGATTGCGTCCCGACATGATGTTGTCCAGCACCGACATGCCCTTGAACAGCGCCAGGTTCTGGAAAGTGCGCGAGATGCCGCTCACCGCCACCTCATGCGGGTCCATGTCGTGGTACTCGCGCTCCAGGTAGCGGATGGTTCCCTGCTGCGGATGATAGACGCCGTTGATGACGTTTAGCATCGAACTCTTTCCGGCACCGTTGGGGCCGATGATGGCGCGGATTTCATGCTCGCGCACGTCGAACGAAACGTCGCTCAACGCCTTGACGCCGCCGAAGGCCAGCGACACACCTTTGAGGGCGAGGATCACCTCGCCGATGCGGTGCGCGCGGCTGTTTGCTTCGCCGCCCATCAGGCCGCTTTCCTCGCCGCCACCGGCGGGAAAGTTTTCGCGTCGCGTATTTTCAGGTCCGCCGAAATCGACCCGGTACGGCCGTCTTCATAGCGCACCTGCGCCTCAACGTGCACCACCTGCTTGCCGTCGTAGAGCGCATCCACCAGCGCCGCGTATTTTTCCCCGACGTGAAGACGGCGCACCTTGGCGGTGCGGGTCAGCTCGCCGTCGTCGGCCTCGAGCTGCTTGTGCAGGATCAGGAAGCGGTGAATCTGCGAACTGGCGATCTCGGGCTCGGCAGCCAGATCGGCGTTGACCTTTTCGATGCACTCGCGCATCAGCTGGTACACCTCGTCGCGCGACGCCAAGTCTACGTAGCCGGAATAAGGCATGCCGCGCTTCTCGGCCCAATTGCCGACCGCCTCCATATCCATGTTGATAAAAGCGCACACGCGGTTGCGGCCGTGCCCGAATGCCACCGCTTCCTTGATGAAGGGGAAGAATTTGAGCTTGTTCTCGAGATACTTCGGCGCGAAGAGCGACCCGTCGGCGAGCTTGCCGACGTCCTTCACGCGGTCGATGATTTTCAGGTGCCCGTCGGCGTCCATGTAGCCGGCGTCCCCGGTGTGGAACCAGCCTTGCGCGTCCTTCGACGCGGCGGTCGCTTCCGGATTCCGGTAATACTCCTTGAACAGGCCCGGTGAGCGGATCAGCAGTTCACGCTCCGGCGTGAAGGAGAGCTCCACCCCTTTGACGGCCGGGCCGACGGTATCCGCCTTCACCTGGCCGTTGGGCTGGACGCAGACGAAGACGCAGGTCTCGGTCGAACCGTAGAGCTGCTTGAGATTGATGCCGAGCGAGCGGTAGAAGCGGAACAGATCCGGGCCGATCGCCTCGCCTGCCGTGTAGGCGACGCGCACGCGGCTCATGCCCAGCACGTTCCTGAGCGGCCCGTAGACGATCGCATCGCCCAGCCGGTACAGCAGCCGGTCCATGGCGCCCACGCTCCCGCCATCCAGGATCTCGCCGCCAACCTTGCGCGCGACCTCCATGAAGTAGCGGTACAGCGAGCGCTTGAGCGCGCTTGCATCCTCCATGCGAATCGAAACCTGGGTGAGCAGGGCTTCGAACACGCGCGGCGGCGCGAAATAATAGGTCGGCCCGATGTCGCGCATGTCGCTCATCACGGTCTCGGCCGATTCGGGGCAGCAGATGCAGTAGCCGGTGACGAACGGCTGGGCGTAGGAAAAGATGTTCTGCCCGATCCAGGCCGGCGGCAGGTAGGCGAGCACCACGTCCGCGTCGGTGAGCCCCTCCATCTCCGCAGCGGCGCGCGCGCGGTCGATCAGGCTGTAATGGGTGAGAACAACGCCTTTCGCCACGCCCGTCGTGCCCGACGTGAAGAACATGGCCGCGGTGTCCGAACCCACGCCTTTCGCGATCTCGCCTTCGAGGAAAGCCGGATCGCGCCGGAACGACTCGCCGCCAAGCTCAACCAGCTTGTCGCAGCTCATCAACTGGGGCTGGGCGTAATGGCGCATGCCGCGCGGCTCGTCGAAGTAGATATGCGCGAGCGTCGGGCACTGCGGCAGGATCTCCAGCAGCTTGTCGACCTGCTCCTGGTCCTCCACCACCGCATGCGTGATCGCGGCGTTCTGGATCGGGAACGCCATCTCGGTTGCGACCGCATCCTGATAGAGCGGCACCGCAATGCCGCCCAGGCATTGCGCCGCGCACATCGCGGCGTAGACGCGCGGGCGGTTGTCGCCGACGATCGCGAGGTGGTCGCCGCGCTTGAAATCATGCGCCTCCAGGCCGCAGGCGAGCGAGCGCACCTCGTCGGCGAAGCGATGCCAGCTCCAGGTCTGCCAGATGCCGAGATCCTTCTCGCGGATCGCCGGGCGCTCGGGGCGCGTCCTGGCATGGTGCAGCAACAATTTCGGAAACGTATCCAGGCCAGCAAGATTCTCCGCCATGGTCCCTCCTCCTTCGTCCCACCAAGGGTAGGCGTGGATTCTATAATGCGGGCGATTACTTATGGAGAAAACGGCGAATGAACGGTACTGAGCACTGGACGGACAAAAGCGGAACACGGCTTTTTCTCTGGCGCAAGACCGCGCCGCAAGGCGCGCCGCACGGCACAGTGCTGTTCGTGCATGGCTCGTCGATGGCCTCGCAACCGACCTTCGACCTTCAGGTGCCGGGCCGGCCGGATTCGTCGGCCATGGACTGGTTCGCGGCGCGCGGCTTCGATACCTGGTGCCTCGACAACGAGGGCTACGGCCGCTCGGACAAGAAGCGGCCGATCAACTTCGATATCTCCAACGGGGCGGATGATCTCGCCGCCGCCTCCGACTATATTTCCAGTGAAACAAAAAATACGAAGCTGCTCGTCTACGGCATTTCGTCGGGGGCGCTGAAGGCGGCGCTGTTCGCCGAGCGGCATCCGGAGCACGTGGCGCGCCTCGCGCTGGACGCGTTCGTGTGGACCGGCGCAGGCAGCCCGACGCTGGCCGAGCGCAAGAAGCGGCTGCCGGAATTCATGGCGAAGAACCGCCGCCCGATCGACCGGGCCTTCGTGCAGAGCATCTTCGCGCGCGACCATCCGGGCACCGCGGACGATGCCACCGTGAGCGCATTCGCGGATGCGGTCCTCGCGCTGGATGATTCCGTGCCGACCGGCACTTACGTGGACATGTGCTCGAAGCTGCCGCTGGTGGACCCGGCGCGGATCTCCGTTCCGACGATCCTGATGCGCGGGCAGTGGGACGGCATCGCGGGAGTGGACGACCTGATCGAGTTCTTCAAGCGCCTGCCCAATCCGGACAAGCAGTTCTGCGTCATGCCGGGCATCTCGCACGCGAGTTTCCAGCAGAAGAACTACCTGATGGTCTACCACATCCTGCACGCGTTCTTCAGCCAGCCCGATCCGGTGTACCGGGGCTGATTCATGCGGTCTTTCGTTTTTATTCTTGCGTTTTTAATTGCCGGGGCAGCACAAGCACAGAACTATCCCTCTCGTCCGATCCGCATGGTGATACCGCTCTCGCCCGGCGGATTCGCAGACGTCCCCGGCAGATTGCTCGCCGCCCGGCTCTCGAGCGCCCTGGGGCGGCCGGTGTACGTGGAGAACAAGCCGGGCGCAGGCGGAACCATCGGCGCGGACGCGATCGCCAAATCCCTGCCGGATGGCTACAACATCCTGTTCACCGGAACGCCGCACGTCATATCGCCATGGCTGTACCGGAGCATGCCGTACGACGCGATGAAGGACTTCGCTCCCGTCGCCCTGGTCGCAACCGGCCCGTACATTCTGGTGGTGAATCCGCAGCTCGGCGTCGGCACGGTGCGCGAGCTGGTGGCGGCCGCCAAAGCGCGTCCCGGCACGATCGATTACGCGAGTTCGGGCAACGGCAGCGCACAGCATCTGGTGAGCGCGCTGTTCAGCACCATGGCAGGCGCCCCGCTCAACCACGTCCCGTACAAGGGCAGCGGCTCGGCGATGCAGGATCTCGTTTCCGGGCAGGTGAAGGTCTCGTTTGCGGGGATCCCCAACGCGCTCGCCCACCTGAAATCCGGGCGCCTGCGGGCGCTCGCCGTCAGTACGTCCAGGCGCTGGCCCGATCTGCCCGAGGTGCCGACGGTCGCGGAAGCAGGAATCCAGGACTTCGAGGCGACGCTTTGGCTCAATCTCGCGGCGCCCGCCGGCACGCCCGCTGAAATCGTGCAGCGCCTGTACAACGAGACTGCCAAGGCACTGCAGGAGCCCGAATTGCAGACGAGCTTCCGCGCCTCCGGGGTCGAGGCCCACATACTCGCGCCGCAGGAGCTGGCCGCGTTCATGCGCACCGAATACGACAAATGGGGCAAGGTCGTGCGCGCGACCGGCGCCACAATCAACTGAATCGGACAGCGGGATCAGCCTGCGCAGTTTTCGCGATGTAAGCTTCTGCTGGAAGTCGGAATCCGACCGGCGCGCGGAGGGGGCGGTGACGCGCGAGATCGTCGATACGCTGAAGAGGATCCTGAAAGCCCGCAGCATGACCTACGCGGACCTGGCTGGCGCGCTGCGCGTTTCGACGCCCACCGTCAAGCGCCTGTTCTCGCAGCGCACTTTCACCCTGCAGCGCCTGGAAGAAATCCTCAAGGTGCTCGAAATGGATTTCCACGAACTGGCGCGCATGAGCCATGGCAGGCGCGCCGGGCCGGTCGAGCTGTCGCTCGAACAGGAAACCGCGCTCGCTAAGGATGCGCGCCTGTTCTCGGTGTTCTGGCTGATTACGAATGAGTGGCGTTTCGACGAGATCGTCGCCGAGTTCAAGCTCGGCGCCGCGCAGATCACCACTTTCTACGCCCGGCTCGAGCGCCTGCGCCTGATCGACTGGCGGCCCGGCAATCGCGCGCGGCTGCGCGTGCCGAAGCATTACGCGTGGCGCGCCGGCGGGCCGCTGCGCAAAGCCTACGGCCTGAGGGTCATCACCGAGTTCATGCGTTCGCGCTTCGATGCGCCGCACGACGCGTTCCGCTTCGAGGCGCAGGAGCTCTCCAGTGAATCCGCCGTCGTAGTGAAACGCCGGCTCGAGCGTTTCGCGGCCGAGATCAACGAACTGGTGGAGATCGACACATCGGTGCCGGCGAAAAAACGCGTCACGCTGGGCGTGCTGCTCGCCTGCCGGCCGTGGAACATATCCATCGTGCACGCGCTGCGCGCGGACGCCGATACCCTGAAGAAGGCCGCCGCCTGAGGGCCGCGCCTACATGTTGCGCCGGTACTGGCCCCCGACGTCGAACAGCGCGTGGGTGATCTGCCCGAGCGAGCAGACCCACACCGCGTCCATCAGTACGGCGAATACGTTTTCGTCTTTCGCCACGGCCTCACGCAACCGCTCGAGCATGGCGTTTGCATGGGAAGAATTTTTCCGCTGAAAAGCGCGTAGCCGCTTCAACTGGGACTGTTTTTCTTCGTCGCTGGAACGGATCAGTTCCAGCTTCTGTGGCACCGGATCGGCGTTGGCGTTCCTGAAGGTATTGACGCCGACGATCGGGTAGGAGCCGTCGTGCTTGCGGTGCTCATAGAGCATCGACTCCTCCTGGATCTTGCCGCGCTGGTAGCCGGTTTCCATCGCGCCGAGTACGCCGCCGCGCGCGGAGATCGACTCGAACTCCTTCAGCACCGCCTCCTCCACCAGGTCGGTCAGCTCCTCGATGATGAAGGAGCCCTGGTTCGGGTTCTCGTTCTTCGCCAAGCCCCATTCGCGGTTCAGGATCAGCTGGATCGCCATCGCGCGGCGCACCGATTCCTCGGTGGGCGTGGTGATCGCCTCGTCATAGGCGTTGGTATGCAGTGAATTGGTGTTGTCGTAGGTGGACACCAGCGCCTGCAGCGTGGTGCGTATGTCGTTGAAGGCGATTTCCTGCGCGTGCAGCGAGCGCCCGGAGGTCTGTGAGTGGAACTTCAGCTTCTGCGAGCGTTCGTTGGCGCCGTAGCGCCGCTCCATCGCCACCGCCCAGATGCGCCGCGCCACGCGGCCGAGCACGGAGTATTCCGGATCCATGCCGTAGCTGAAGAAGAACGACAGGTTGGGCGCGAACTCATCCACGTCCATGCCGCGCGCGAGGTAGGTCTCGACGAAGGTGAAGCCGTTGGCGAGCGTGAACGCGAGCTGGCTAATCGGATTCGCTCCGGCCTCGGCGATGTGGTAGCCGGAGATCGAAACCGAATAGAAATTCTTCACCTTGTGGTCGATGAAGTACTGCTGGATGTCGCCCATCACCTTGAGCGAGAACTCGGTGGAGAAGATGCAGGTGTTCTGGCCCTGGTCTTCCTTCAGGATGTCGGCCTGAACGGTGCCGCGCACGGCGGACAGGGTCTTCGCCTTCAGGTTCCTGAGTTCTTCCTTTTTCGGTTCTCTTCCATGTTCTGCCTTGAATCTCTCGATCTGCTGATCGATTGCCGTATTGAAAAACATGGCGAGGATCGTCGGTGCCGGGCCGTTGATGGTCATCGACACGGAGGTCTGCGGCGAACACAGGTCGAAGCCCGAATAGAGCACCTTCATGTCCTCCAGCGTGGCGATGGACACGCCGGAATTGCCGACCTTGCCGTAAATGTCGGGCCGCTCGTCCGGATCGAAGCCGTACAGCGTTACCGAGTCGAAGGCGGTGGACAGGCGCTTGGCCGGCATGTCCTTCGACAGCAGGTGGAAACGCCGGTTGGTGCGGAACGGGTCGCCCTCGCCCGCGAACATGCGCGTCGGATCTTCGCCGCCGTTGTCCTCACCCGTGCGCTTGAACTGGAACACGCCTGCGGTATACGGAAACGCGCCCGGCAGATTCTCGCGCAGCAGCCAGCGCAGAATCTCGCCCTCGTCCTGGTATCTGGGCAGCGCGACCTTGCGCACCCGCGTGCCGGAGAGCGAGGTCGTGGTGAGCTTGGTGCGCACTTCCCTGCCGCGCACCTTCACCACCTGCTCGTCGCCGGCGTATGCGGCAACCGTCTTCGGCCAGCCGTCGAGCAACTTCCGGGAGCGCGCGTCCAGAACCGCTTCCTTCTGCGCGACGAGCGCGCCGAGCTCCCCGGGCGTCGCCTTGCCGAGCATCCTCCCGGCGGCGATCAGCTGCTGCCGCTCGCGCGCGATGCGGGCCTGCGATTCGGCATGCTGGTGATAGCTGCGGACGATGTCCGCGATCTCCGCCAGGTAACGGACGCGCTTCGCCGGCACCACGACGTGAACGTCGGATGAGGCCTTGCGGCTCACCGATGCAAGGCTACCCTGCAGGAGCTTCAGGCCCTTTTCCTTCAGCGCTGCGGCAATCGCCTGGTAGAGCGCGGTAACGCCGTCGTCGTTGAAGCGCGAGGCGATGGTGCCGAATACGGGCATCTGCTCGGCGCGCATGGCGAAGCTCTCGCGGTTGCGCTGCATTTGCTTGCGCACGTCGCGCAGCGCGTCTTCCGCGCCGCGCCGGTCGAACTTGTTGATGGCGACGAAGTCGGCGAAATCCAGCATGTCGATCTTCTCGAGCTGGCTGGCCGCGCCGAACTCCGGCGTCATCACGTACAACGAGCAGTCGGCGTGCTTCACCACGGCGGCGTCGCCCTGGCCGATGCCCGAGGTCTCGACGATCACGAGGTCGAAGCCGGCGACGCGGCAGGCCGCGATCGCCTCCGGCAGGCAGGCGGCGATCTCGGCGCCCGAGCCGCGCGTCGCCAGCGAACGCATGAAAATGCGCTCGCCATGAATCGCGTTCATGCGGATGCGGTCGCCGAGCAGCGCGCCGCCGGTCTTGCGGCGCGAGGGATCCACCGCGAGGACGGCGATCGACAGCCGGTCGCCCTGGTCCAGCCGGAAGCGGCGCACCAGCTCATCGGTGAGCGAACTCTTGCCCGAGCCGCCGGTGCCGGTGACGCCGAGGACGGGCACGGACTGGAGCTTCGACTCTTCCAGTATCCGCTTCTTGAGTTTCTCTTCGAGAACATTCAATTCAAGAGCGGAAATCGCTCTTGCCAATGCGCGAAAATCTCCGGGCTTCAGCTCCGTCGGAGCTCGCTCGGCCGGATTGAAGTCGCAGCGCGCCAGCATGTCGTTGATCATTCCCTGCAGGCCCAGCTTCTGGCCGTCCTCGGGCGAGTAGATGCGCGCCACGCCGTAGTCCTGCAACTCCTTGATCTCCGCGGGCACGATCACGCCGCCGCCGCCGCCGAACACCTGGATGCGGGTGCCGCTGCCATCCCTTTTTCGCAGCAGGTCGACCATGTACTTGAAATACTCGAGGTGCCCGCCCTGGTAGGACGAGATGGCGATGCCCTGCACGTCCTCGTGCAGCGCCGCGTTGACCACTTCGTCCACCGAGCGGTTGTGGCCGAGGTGGATCACTTCCGCACCCGAGGCCTGCAGGATGCGGCGCATGATGTTGATCGAGGCGTCGTGGCCGTCGAACAGGCTCGCCGCGGTGACAAAGCGGATCTTGTGCTTCGCCTTGTAGACCAGGTTCTTGGACTGGGACAGATCGGTCATCTACCCCTCCTCAGGGGGCCGGCCAGCGTACTTGACGTTTACGTAAACGTCAATAAGGCGTGCCGCGGGGAATCCTGCGCCCATCGGAAAGTGGCATGCGGATCCCGATGTCATCTTGACCGATGCTCAGTACTTCGCGCGCGAATTTTCCGTTACGCCGTAGCGCGCCTCGAGTTCCTGCACTTCGGGCATTCCCAGCAGATCGAAGAACTCCCTGAAGCTCGGCACTTCGGAGGCGATGTCCGCGATGGTACCCGTCTCCTTGAGCGTCGCGAGCACCTCGCTCGCCGCGCGGATCGCCGCGAGCATCACCCAGTTGGGGTAGATGATGATCTTGAAGCCGAGGCGCTCGATCTCCTCTTTCGGCAGGAAAGGCGTCTTGCCGCTGGTGGCCATGTTGTAGAGCAGCGGTCCCCCGAGGCGAGACGCGATCTTCGGCAGCTGCTCGGCGTTCGGCGCCTCGACGAAGAGCACGTCCGCGCCCGCTTCGCGGTAGCGCCCCGCACGCTCGAGCGCCGCGTCGAAACCTTCGACCGCGATCGCGTCGGTTCTCGCGATCAGCACGAAATCCGCGTCGCTGCGCGCGTCGGCGGCGGCGCGGAGCTTGGCCGTCATCTCCTCGACCGGCACGAGCTGCTTTCCGGCGAGGTGGCCGCAGCGCTTCGGAATGACCTGGTCCTCGAGATGCATTGCGGCCGCGCCGGCGCGCTCGTAGCCCTGGACAGTGCGCCGTACGTTGAGCACGCCGCCGTAGCCGTTGTCGGCATCGGCAATCAGCGGCAGGCCGCTCGCGTCGGCGATGCGGGCGGCGTTGTCGATCATTTCGGTCATCGTCAGCAGGCCGACATCGGGCATGCCCAGGCGCACCGCAGTCGTGCCGGCGCCGGTCATGTAGATCGCCTCGAAGCCGTGGCGCTTCACGAGCTTCGCGTTGAGGGCGTCGGCGACGCCCGGCGCCATCACGGCGCCGGACCGCGCGATGAGCTCTCGCAACCGGGTGGTGGTCCGCATCATTGGGGTTTGCCGGCGCCCGGCGGCGGCATGGCGCTGCCGTCGGAAGGTCCCTTGAGTTCAACCACGTTGCCTTCCGGATCCGTGAGGTAGATCGAAATGCCGTTACCCTCCGCGCCGAACCGCGGCTTGATGTCGCCGACCGGCGCGCCGTGGCGCCTGAGGTGCCCGACGATCGCCTCCTGGTCGAACGGCTCGACGCGCAGGCACAGGTGGTCCATGTTGCGACCTTCCCTGCCGGCGGCGGCGCCGCCGGATTTTCCAAGCGGGCCATCGACCGCGACGAGATCGATCATCGAGGCGCCGGCGCGCAGGTGGCTCATGCCGAATTGCGGGCGATAGACGACGTGCGTGGCGCCGAGGACGTCGCAGTAGAAGCGGCGCATCGCCTCGATGTCCTTGACGCGCAGGACGACGTGGTCGATATCGCGGATGTTGATCATGGGCCGCCTGCCTCGAAAAGTGCGTAATATTCTAAGCAACATGAGGCGATTGCGGTCAATTGGAAGGAGCAAAGGATGACGTCCAAGTGGATTCCCAAGGTCCTGGTCATACTGGCCGTCGCGCTCTTGGCCGCTGGCAGCGCCGTTGCCCAGTCGTACCCGAGCAAGCCGATCCATCTGATCGTGCCTTTTGGCCCCGGGGGAAGCAACGACATCGTTGGTCGGATCCTGGCGGCGAAACTGACCGAGAGCATTGGCCAGCCAGTGATCGTCGACAACCGGCCCGGCGCGGGCGGGACGGTGGGCACCGACGCGGTGGTGAATTCATCGCCCGACGGTTACACCGTGATGATCGGCGCCACGAGCACGATCGCCGCCAACGTGGGCCTTTATCCCAAGCGCGGGTTCGATCCGGTCAAGAGCCTTTCGCCGATCACGCAGATTGCAGAAGGGTCCTTCCTGATGGCCGTTCCCGCCTCGTCGCCGGCGAAGAGCGTGCGCGAATTCATCGAGCTCGCCAGGGCGAAGCCGGGACAGCTCAACTACGGAACTTCTGGCAGGGGCAGCTCGATGCACCTGATGGGCGAGATGTTCAAGCTCATGGCGAAGGTCGACATGGTGCACGTCCCCTACAAGGCTGGCGGCCCCGCCATCGCGGATCTCGCGGTGAACCGCGTTCAGTTGCTGTACTCCGACCTTGCCGCCTTGCTGCCTTTCGTAAAATCCGGCCAGGTACGCGCGCTGGCGGTGACCACGCCGAAGCGATCATCGCTTCTTCCCGACCTGCCCACCATGTCGGAGGCCGGCGTCCCGGGGTATGACGCCACCTCGTGGTACGGCATTTTGGGCCCGGCCGGACTGCCGCGCGACATCGTGATGCGGCTGAACGGCGAATTTGCACGCATCGTGCATGGCGCGGACGTCAAGGGGCGCTTCGCGGCCATGGGCATCGAGCCCGTCACCGGTACGCCCGAGGAGTTCGCGAATTACATCCGGGGGCAGGTGGTGAAATGGTCCGAGGTCGCAAAATCTTCGGGAGTAGAGCTGGAATGAGCGCGGAAAAAGTGCAATCCAGCGCCCGCGAGCTCACTGCCCAGGTGGAGGCGTATTTTGCGAGCATCGACCGAAGCGATATTGCGGCGACACTCGCCACCATGACGCCGGACTGCGCGATCGAATATGTGACCGACGGTTCCCGCTTCGAAGGTCGCGACGCAGGGGTGAAGGCCTACTTCGAGAAGCGCAATCTCAACGTGCTCAAATCCTGGCACGGGAATTTCTGGCATGTGGCAGATCCTTCGAACGCCCGCGTGACAACGCGATTCGATGTGCGCCGCACCGATCGCGGTGCCGCCGAGCGCACCGGTGACAACGTCAACATTTTCGAGTTCGAGGGCTCGCGGATCCGGCGCATCGCCGTCTGGCGGGGCGCGGGGCGTCAGTCCCGATAGAACTCCTGCATGGCGTCGAACAGTTCGGCCGGGGGCTTCGCCCAGTAGAACCCGCGCCGGCACACGCTAATGCCGGCCTTGCGCATCTCGACCATCAATTCGATCATGCGGAGCATCGGCAGCCGGGGGTCGAGCACGGCGGCGTCCCTGAAGCGGGTGATGCCTGCTTTCCACAGGATCTCGGCGATGATCGTCTGGCCCGGGAGCAGCACGTCCGCGCCATTATCGAGGGCTCGCTGCGCGGCCGCCTCGAATGCCTCGAGGAACGGTCCCGTGCGGCCGGCAACGCCCGCCGTCAGCGTGTCGTAACCGCATTGCATGTAGGTGGTCGGCGCGGCGCGGGATTCCATGCCGCGCTCGCGGATCGTCTGCTGCACCAGCTGGTCCATCTGCGGGTTGATGCATATGAACGAGAACTTCTCGCCCAGCGTGCAGGCGGTAAGCATCGACACCTCGCCGTAGCCGAGCACCGGGATATCGACGATGCTGCGCGCCTCCCTCAGCCCCGAGTCCTGCAGCACGCCGATCAGGATCGCGTCGAAACCCTCCTTCTCGGCGCGGAGCACGTTCTTCAGGATCTGCGCGTCGTGCATCCGGTGCAGGTATGCGTAATTCACCACCCGCCCGGCAACCTTCGACGCAGCGTCCCCGGATTCGTCCTTGACGCCATGCACCTCGATCACGGTGCCAGGCCGCTGGAATGCCCGGTAGTGCTCCTCGATCAGCTCCTTGTAGCCTGGCATCGAGTAGGTGGCGACAAGTCCTTGTTCCCAGATTCGCATGGCTAGTCCGCCTTGATCTTCGCTCGCTCGACGACCCTTTGCCAGCGCGCCATGTCGGCCTTGATCTGGGCCGCGAACTCGTCCGGCGTATTGCCGACCGGCTCGATCCCGAGCACGGCGAACCGCTCGCGCAGCTGCGGCTCCTGCAGCACCGCGACAATGTCCTTGTGCAGCCTGTCGATGATGGCTTGGGGGGTTTTCGCGGGGGCCATGACCCCGACCCAGGACACCGCCTCGAAATCCTTCAGGCCTTGCTCGATGAAGGTCGGCACGTCAGGCAATGAGCCGACGCGCCTGGTCGTGGAAACGCCGATGCCGACCAGCCTCCCCGCCCTGATATGCGCGTTGGAGCCGGCTGCAGCCGAGTAGGTGAGCTGAACCTGGCCGCCGACCGCATCGAGCACCGCGAGACCGCCGCTCTTGTAGGCGATGTGCTGCATATCCAGCCCGGTGCGCTGCTTGAGCAGTTCACCGGCTACGTGCGTGGTGCTGCCGTTGCCACCGCTGCTGTAGGAAAGCTTGCCTGGGTTGGCCTTGGAATAGGCCAGCAACTCCACCAGGCTCTTCGCCGGCAGCGAAGGATGCGCCGCCAGGACCAGCGCCACGTCGCCAAGCTTGGTTACCGGCGCGAAGTCCTTCACCGTATCGAACGGCAGGCTGGAAAGGGTGAACGGATTCACCACCATCGTCGCATCCAAGGCGAGCAGCAAGGTGTAGCCATCAGGAGCCGATTGCGCCACGAGCTCCGTGCCAATATTGCCGCCCGCCCCGGCGCGGTTCTCGACCACGATGCGCTGGCCGATCTTTGCCGCCAACCGGTCCGCGAGCGAGCGTCCGCTGTTGTCGGTCGCGCCGCCTGTGCCGAAAGGCACGATCAGGCGGATCGGCTTGCTTGGGTAAGGCTGAGCAACAGCACTGCCGGCGGCCAAGGCTGCGACGGCAAATATGGCCAGCACATTGGGAATCCACTCGCGTGCCATCCTCGCCTCCTTTCGAGTGAGTATACCGGCGCGCCGCGCGATCTCAGCTCACTTCTTGCGTAGCTCGCTGGCGGCCGCGGCCGCCAGCATTGCCTCGAAAAGCTCCGGCTTGGGCACGAGCGGCTTGGGGTAAGCCGTGCGACTGTGCGTGAGGCCGAGCCCGAGGGCCAGCTCGGCAAGCTTGTAGGTGAGCGGCCCGGGGTTGATCACCGGCACCGGCAGGCGTTCGGAGAGATAGGCGTGCGCCTGGTGCATGGTGGTCGAGCCGAGCAGCAGCACGTCGGCGCCGTCCTCCTCGATCGCTTTGCGGCCCGCCTCGGCCAGCAGGGGAAAGATGTCCGCTTCCTTGCCGGAGAGCAGCTCGCGGTTGTCAGGCCTGATGTCGAGCGCGCGAATCGAGGCGCACTTGTGCTGGATGCCGAGATCGTTGAGCGACTTGGTGTAGAGCGGTTTCCACTGGCTCCACATGGTCAGCACCGAGAAGCGGTCGCCGAACATGAGCGCCGTAAGCATCGAGGCGCGGCCCGGCGCGATCACCGGTATGTCAAGCAGCGAGCGCAACCCGGCCATGCCGGAATCGCTCATGGTGTCGATGCATACCGCGTGGTAGCCTTCCTCCTGCGCGCGCAGGCCCGCTTCCATGATCCCCGCGTCAGCGAGGATGTAGTCGTGGTGGCTGACGTAGTTGCTCGGCGCCGCCTTCACGGGGCGGAAATCGAAGCTAATGTCCGGGCCGAGGCGTACCGCCTGCGTCTGCGCGCGGCGCAGCGCGAGCTGTTCGTCGTTGACGGGGAAAGGCACGATTACGAGAACTTTATGCATGGTTGCCCGGTTCCTCCAGTTACAGTCCCAGATACCGCGCCCGGAGATCCGGGCTGCGGGCCAGCTCGGCCGCCGGCCCGGACATCGCGACCACGCCATGCTCGATGATGTAGGCGCGGTCCGCTGCCTCGAGCGACTGCACCGCGTTCTGCTCGATCAGCAGGATGGAGAGGCCTTCGCCGTTCAGCTCGCCGATCAGCGCGAACATTTCGTCCACCAGGATCGGCGAGAGGCCGAGCGAAGGCTCGTCCAGGATGAGCAGTCTCGGCTCCGACATCAGCCCCCGCCCGATGGCGAGCATCTGCTGCTCGCCGCCGGAGAGCGTGGCGGCCATCTGGCCATAGCGCTCCTTGAGCCGGGGAAAAATGCGCGTCACGCGCTCGAGGTTGCGCGCGCGCGCCGCCCTGCCGCGCCGGTAGCTGCCAAGTTCCAGGTTTTCGCGCACCGACAGATTGGGAAACACGCGGCGCCCTTCGGGCACCTGGATCAGGCCCAGATCGACGATGCGCGCGGGATTCGCGCCGGCGATGCCCTCGCCGCAGAAGCGGATCGAGCCGCCGAACGGGGCGTAAATGCCGCTGAGGTTGTTGTTCAGCGTGGACTTGCCGACGCCGTTGCTGCCGAGCACCGCGACCACCTCGCCTTCGGCGACGTCGATGTCCATGCCGTGGAGGATTTCCACTTCGCCATATCCCGCCCGCAGGCCCCGCACTTCAAGCATGCGCGCTCGCCGCCATGCGTTTCGCCGCGCCGTGGCCGAGGTAGGCCTCGATCACTATCGGGTCGGCCGCCAGTTGCCTTGGCGCGCCCTGCGCGATGATTTTCCCGTAGGACAGCACATAGACGTTCTCCGCGAGGCTCATCACCGCCTGCATCACGTGCTCGATGAGGAATACCGTGACGCCCGACGTGCGAATGCCCTGGATCACCGGGATGAGCTCGTCGATCTCCGGCGGATTCAGGCCGGCCATCACCTCGTCGAGGAGCAGCAGCCTGGGCTGCGTCGCCAGCGCGCGCGCCAGCTCCAGGCGCTTGCGCCCGGCGAGCGTCAGGCCCGAGGCGGTGCGCTCGAGCAGCTCGGCCATGCCGACCTGCTGTGCGATCGCTTCGGCCCGCGCCGACGCCAGCGCCCGGTCGGGCGTGTGCAGGTAGGCACCCACCATGATGTTCTCGCGCACGCTCAAGTGGGCGAAAGGCTGCGTGATCTGGAAGGTGCGCACCATGCCGCGGCGGCAGATGAGGTGGGGCGGCCGCCCGGTGATGTCCTCGTCGCGCAAGCGAACGCTCCCCTCGTCGGGGACCAGGAATCCGGTGAGCGCCGCGAACAGCGTGGTCTTGCCCGCTCCGTTGGGGCCGATCAATCCGGCGATGGTTCCTTCGGCCACATCGAGGCTCGCCCCGTCGAGTGCGCGCAGGCCGCCGAAGATCTTCGACAGTCCCCGGATCTCAAGCACGGGCTTTGCGCCTCCAGCGCAGCTTGAACAGCTCGACCAGCCCGTTGGGCAGAAAACCGATGATCAGGATGAGGAGGCTGCCATAGATGATGAGCGACAGGCCCTGCGCCTCGGTGTTGGCGCGCGTGACCTCGCCGACCAGCGTCAGCAAGAGCGAACCGATCAGCGGGCCGTACACGGTGCCGGTGCCGCCGATCATGGCGACCAGAAGCATTTCGGCCGACTTGTCCAGCCCGAACACAACCGTCGGATCGATGTAGAGGTAGTACTGCGCGTAGAAGCTGCCGCCCAGGGCGCACAAGGCGCCGGAGAGCGCCATCACCTTCACCTTCTCGCGGTAGGTGTCGATGCCAAGCGCGCGCGCGGCGTCCTCGTTCTCGCGGATCGCCGCGAGCTGCGCGCCGAAGCGCGAGCGCTTCAGCCAGATCGCGATGCCGATGGACAGCGCGGCCAGCGCGAGGATGGCGTAGTAGAACCCGATGCGCTCGGCAAACTGGAAGTTCGCCGCGCCGCGCTTGAGCGGAATCAGCAGTCCCAGCCCGCCCCCGGTGAACTCCACCGCGTTGGTGAGGATGCGGAACACCTCGGCGAACGCGAGCGTGATCAGCGCGAAGTACGATCCCCTGAGGCCGAAGCGGAACGAGAGCGCCGCGATCAGGGCGCCGACCAGCGCGCCCGCCCCGGCCGCGGCCGCCAGGCCGGGCCAGGGATTCCAGCCGAGCTTGAGTTGCAGGATCGTCGAGCAGTACGCGCCCGTGCCGAAAAACACCGCGTGGCCGAAGGAGAGCTGCCCGGCGTAGCCGCCAGCAATGTTCCACGCCTGCCCGATGAGCGCGTAGAACAGCACCAGGACGCCGAAGTTGATCGCGAAATTGCTGCGGAAGATGAACGGGTAGGCCAGCGCGGCGGCGAGCAGTGCCGCGGGAATTTTCCAGTTCATTTGTTGAAAATTCCCGTCGGGCGAAAAAGAAGAATCAGGATGAAGATGAGGGAGATGCCGATCTGCCCGAGCGCCTCGCCGAGGAACAGGCCGCTCAGCGACTCCGTGAGGCCGATGATCAGCGCGCCGACCAGCGCTCCGGCGAAGCTCCCCATGCCGCCGAGCACCACGATGGTGAAGGCGACGATCACGAACAGGTTGCCGACTGAAGGCGAGACGTAGAACGAGGGGATCAGCAGGCAGGCGGCGGCGCCCAGGCACGCGATGCCGATGCCGTAGGAGACGGCGAAGATCTTCTCCACGTCGATGCCGACGAGGCGTGCCCCTTGACGCTCCTTCGCCACCGCGCGGATCGCGCGGCCGGTTTCGGTGCGCGCGATGAACCAGGCCAGCGCGGCGCACAGCACGAGCGACGCCGCGAACGACACCAGCTTGGGCAGCGGCACCAGCGCCGGACCGAGCGCCACCATCCGGTCGGAGTAGGAGACGGTGATGGTCTGCGAATCGCCCTTGAAGAAAAAGAGCGCTACGTTTTCCAGCACGATCGACAAGCCGAGCGTGATCAGCAGGATGTTCTCATCCTTGCCGTGGCTGAAGCGGCCGATCAGCCCGCGGTACAGGACGTATCCGGCGGCGAACATCGCCACCACCATCAGCGGGATCGCCGCATAGGGATCGATGTGCGCCTTCACCAGCAGGTAATAGGCGCCGTACATCGCCAGCATCAGCAGGCTGCCGTGCGCGAAATTGATGATGTGCAGGACGCCGTAGATCAGCGTCAGGCCGACCGCCACCAGGGCGTAGCTGCCGCCGAGCAGCAGCCCGTTGATGACAGCGGCGCCAAGGATCGTCGCGTCCATGGCGGCCGCCCCTTCGTCGCGCTACGGCGACTTAGGTGAACTTCGGTTTCGGGAACACCGGCTTGGCCGAGGCGAACTTGGCCGGCCAGATGACGTCGATGTCGGTCTTGCTCGCCTGCAGCATCGCCGCCTTGCCGCCGGTGTTCTGGCCGTTGACCATGCTCGTCGGGCCATAGGGCATGAAGTGGTCGGACCACGTGGACGACGCGAGCGCGGCATTGACTTTTTCCTTGTCGGCGGAGCCCGCGCGCGTCATTCCCTCGGCCAGGAACTTGACCGCGTTGTAGCTGAGGTAGACCTCGAAAGTGAAAAGATCGCCCTTGGCCTCGACCCGCTTCTTCATCGCCTGCGCCCTGGGATTGGTCGGATCGAACCAGTGGTTGGTGTCGATCATGTTCTGTGCGACGTCCGGCAGTTCCTTCACGAACTTGTAGTTGAAGCCGCCGCCCAGCACCGAAAACATGCCCACCAGATCCACTTTCTGCTGGTGCAGGGTGCGCGCGAGCAGCACGTACTCGTTCTGGTAGTTGCTCATGACGAGCAGGTCGGGCTTCAGCCCGCGGATGCGCAGCGCCAGGTTCGCGAAGTCGCGCGTCGGGTTAGCATGCTTCATGACCTCCTTCACCTCGACGCCGATCGAGGGCAGCTTGGCCGCGAGGAGCTTCGCGGTGCCGGTGCCGAACTCGGACTCCTCGTGCACCAGCACGGCCGACTTCGCCGGATTGCCGACGGACTTGTTGATCTCGCCCAGGCCGAGGATGGCGTCGTCGACGCAGGCGTTGAAGCCGGGTTTCAAGCGAAACACGTTCTTCAGCCCGCGATTGACGATGTTGTCGGAGGCGCCCACGTCGATGACGAATGGCGTGTTGTACTTGGCCGCCGCCTGCGTCGCGGGCAGCGCGACCGCGCTGGAAAAACAGCCGATATACGCCGACACGCCCGCCTCCTGCATCTGCTCGACCACGCTGACGCCGACTTCGGGCTTGGCCTGGTTGTCGCCGAGCAACGCCTCGAGCTTCGCCCCGCCCATCGACTTGATGCCGCCGGCGGCGTTGATCTCGTCGATCGCCATCATCGCGCCCATGCGCGATTGGCCACCGCTGTAGGCGAGGAAGCCGGTAATCGGGTGCACCAAACCAACCTTGATCGGCTTGGCTTGGGCGCGCAGCAGCGTGGGCACGCCGAAAACAACCGATGCGGCGGCGGCGGTGCCGATGAACCTGCGGCGCGTGATGCGAGATTTGCGATTAACCATGAATCCTCCTTCTGTTGATCGTCCGGTAAGGTCTGGCACGAGTCTATGACATTGTCATGGCGGAAGGAAGCCCCGCTCGGCGGAACTCAGGGAATCAGAACGAGCGCGCCGGTGGTCGCGCGGCTCTCGAGCAGGCGATGCGCTTCGGCGGCTTGCGCGAGCGGCAAGGTCCGCGGCGGGCGGGGGCGAAGCAGGCCGCGCCCGAGCGCATCGAACAGGTCACGTGCCGCAGCCTCGAGTTCATCCAGCGTCGCCGTGTAGTCGCCAAAGCGCACCCACGTGACCCACAGGCTGCTGCGGTCGCGCAACAGGTTCACCGAAAAAGGCGGCACCAGGCCCGAGGAATTGCCGAAGCACACCAGGCGGCCGCGACTGCCGAGGCAGGCGATCGAGCCCTCCCAGGTGGCGATTCCCACCGGGTCGTAGACCACAGGCACGCCGGCGCCGCCGGTCAGCTTGCGCACCCGCGCGGGCCAGTCGTCGCGACCGTGCACGAAGACGGCCTCGTACCCATTTTCGAGGGCGCTCGCGACCTTGTCCGCCGAGCCCACGATGCCGATCGCGCGGGCGCCGAGCGCGCGCAGCCACTGGCCGGCGAGCGTGCCGACGCCGCCGGCCGCCGAATGGAAAACGACCCACGCCCCCGGCTCGACCGCAAACACGCGGCGGATCAGCGTACGGACCGTCAGCCCTTTGAGGAACGTCGCCGCCACGACCTCGTCGGCAAGTCCTTCGGGAACCGGCACGCAGCGCGCTGCCGGAAAATTCCGCGCCTCGCAATACGCGCCGAGCGGCCGTGATGCGTAGGCAACGCGGTCCCCGATCCGGAATCGCCCGGCGCCCGGACCGATTGCCTCGACCACGCCGACCGCCTCCATGCCGAGCACCAGCGGCTTGGGAAGCTCGTGCAGGTCGCGGTAGTCGCCGCGGCGCCCATGCACGTCGGTGAAGTTGACGCCGATGGCGGCATGCCGGATGCGGATTTCGCCCGGGCCGGGCGCGGCCTGCGGAACGGCGCACATCTCGAGCACTTCTGGACCGCCGAAACGGTTCAATGCCATTGCGCGGTTCACGCATTCCCTCCCGCAACGAGCCGCCCCGCACTCGTGCCGGCGATACGCCCGAGCGTGGTTGCGGTGAGCAGCCCGCCGCCCGAGAAGTAGCCCCAGTTGGATGGCCCCGAAAGCCCGCGCGCGGCGCCCCCGCCGGCGAAAAGATTCGGCAGCGGCGCGCGATCGGGGCGCAGCACGCGCGCCGCGGTATCGATGACCACGCCGCCCTGGGTATGGAATAACGCACCGGTCACTTTCACCGCGCAAAACGGCGCCTGCAACGGCTGCGTGCCGCGAAAGCTGCGCGCCCAG
>SHXL01000181.1 GCA_009693345.1 Betaproteobacteria bacterium | reverse complement strand
GGTCAACCGAACGCGCATAGGCATAACCCGCCTGCTTCCAGTAGCCATGCAGCGCCGTCCAGAGCCGGTTCTCCTGGAAACGCGAGGGCCGGGCGGTCGTGAAATAGTCCTTCGACAGCTTGCGCAGGAAAGGTTGCGCGGTGTCGTCCAGCGTGATCAGCAGCTGGATTCTCGCCTCAGACCTGAAGCCGTCGGCCGCCGCCACCGACTCCATCCAGTGCCTCAGCTCATCGAGCGCCTTGACCGGGTCGTTCGCCGGCAACGCATCCAGCAGGCGCTTCAACTCTTTCGCGTCAGCCAAGGGGTGGTCGGGCTTGGAGCCGCCGAAAAGCTTCATCGTGCATTTCCTCCCCAAGGCGTGCATGATCCCCTGTCCGCCGGGCTTTATCAATCTGTCCTGCCCCGTCAAAATAGGGCCTGTTCCGGATCCCCTGCCATGCACTTTCTCATCGTTGACGAATCGGGCGAGTTCCGCCGCGCGCTCGCGCAGATGCTGCGCGCGCACTGGCCGCAGGCGCGGGCCGACGAATGGGATCCCCGCCAGCGTGGCAACCCCGCCGGGCACCTGGCGCGCGAAGGCTGCGACATCGTGCTGCTGGACCTGCACCCGGCGGGAGAGGACGGCATCCACTGGGTGGCGCAGATGCGCGAGGAGCGCAATTGCCCCCCGGTGATCCTGATCGCGGACCATGGCGACACCCATGTCGCGATTCAGGCGATGAAGGCGGGCGCGGCGGACTTCCTGCGCAAGACCGGGCTCACGCCGCAACGGCTGGCGCGCGCGGTCGAGGACGCGCTGCACGAACACGAGACGCGCCGCCAGGAGAGCAGCGGCACGCCTTCGGGATTCGTGCGCACCATACCGCTGGAGGCGCTCAGGACCGGTGCGCCGGTGCAGGAAAACGCGGGGCAGATCCCGGGCTACCGGACGCTGCGCATGATCGGCGAAGGCGGCATGGCGCAGGTCTACCTTCCGAGCGCGTGCACGACGGCATCCAGCTGGTGCTCAAGGTGATCGATCCGGCCCTGCGCCGCGACGCCACCTTCCTGCAGCGCTTCATGCGCGAATACAAGCTGATCGCGGCGATCGAGAACGAGCACGTGGCGCACATCTTCGACCAGGGCTTCGCCAGCGACCAGCCGTACATCGCGATGGAATACCTTTCGGGCGGCACCATCGCCGCGCGCATTCACGAAGGCATGAGCTCGCTTGCGGCGCTGCGCCTCACGTCGCAGATCGCCAAGGCGCTGGACGCGATTCATGCGCACGGCATCGTGCACCGGCACCTGAAGCCGCAGAACATCATGTTCCGCCAGAACGGCCGGCCCGTGATCGTGGATTTCGGCCTGGCAAAGGACCTGGGCTCGGATGCCAATCTCACCCGGCTGGGCCAGGTGATGGCGACGCCGCGCTACATGAGTCCCGAACAATGCCGGGGCAACCCCGCCGATGCCCGCTCGGACCTGTACAGCCTGGGGGTAATTTTCTACGAGATGCTGACGGGCCTGCGGCTGTGGGGCGATGCAGGGCCGGCGGACCTGGTCTATATGCACATCAACGAGGCGATCCCGCGCCTGCCGGAACGGCTCGCGGGCTACCAACCCATTATCGACCGGCTGCTGGCGAAGAATCCTGAGGATCGATTCCAGAGCGCACGCGAACTTTTCGCTACCATCGCGATATGAACCCTGCGCAGACCCCTGAACAGCAGTACCTCGACCTGCTCGCGCAGGTGCTCGAGAGCGGCGCGAACAAGTCGGATCGCACCGGGACGGGAACGCGGTCGGTGTTCGCGCGCCAGCTGCGCTTCGGGCTCGAGGACAGTTTCCCGCTCCTCACGACCAAGAAACTGCACCTGAAGTCGATCATCCTCGAACTGCTCTGGTTCCTGCGCGGCGAGACCAACGTGAAGTGGCTCCAGGAGCGCGGCGTCTCGATCTGGGACGAATGGGCCGATGAAAACGGCGAGCTCGGGCCGGTCTACGGCTACCAGTGGCGCCACTGGCGCACGCCGGACGGGCGCGAGATCGATCAAATCGCGAACCTGGTTGAATCCATCCGCAAAAAGCCGGATTCGCGCCGGCACGTCGTGAGCGCGTGGAACCCGGCGGACGTGGAGCGCATGGCCCTGCCGCCCTGCCACGCGCTGTTCCAGTTCTACGTCGCCGACGGCAGGCTCTCCTGCCAGATGTACCAGAGGAGCGCGGATCTGTTTCTGGGCGTGCCGTTCAACATCGCCTCCTACGCGCTGCTGACCCTGATGGTGGCGCAAGTGACCGGCCTGAAGCCGGCGGAGTTCGTTCTCACGCTGGGGGACGCGCATCTTTACCTGAACCACCTGGAACAGGCCCGCGAGCAGCTGTCGCGCCGGCCGCGGCCGTTGCCGCGCATCAAGCTCAATCCGGAGGTAAAGGACCTGTTTGCCTTCCGCTACGAGGACTTCAGCCTCGAGGGCTACGAGCCGCACCCGGCGATCAAGGCGCCGATCGCTGTCTAGCATTCCGATGACGCGCATCTACCTGATCGCGGCGCTCGCAAAGAACGGCGTCATCGGCGCGAACGGAAAGTTGCCGTGGCATCTGCCGGAGGACTTGAAGCATTTCAAGAAGCTCACGCTCGGCCACCCGGTGATCATGGGCCGGCGCACCTGGAAATCGCTCGGCAAGCCGCTGCCGGGGCGCGAGAATATCGTCGTCAGCCGCAAGGCCGGCTTCGAGGCCCCGGGCGCGAGCGTGGCGGCGACGCTCGCGGCCGCCATCGCGCTATGCACTGGCGAACCCGTGGCCTTCGTGATCGGCGGCGCGGAAATCTACGCCGCGGCGCTGCCCCTCGCCGACGGGCTGGTGCTTACCGAGATCCACCAGGAATACGAAGGCGACACACGCTTTCCGGATTGGGACCGGGATGCCTGGCGCGTGGCGCAAAAAGAAGCGCACACTTCCACCAATGGTGTGCGCTTCGATTTCGTTCGATACGAGCGGAACTAACGCTTAGATTCGAAAATCCTCACTTCAGGCAGCGGAAAACCATTGAACTCGCTGGCGTAGGCGGTGGTGTAGGCGCCTGCATTGCGCAGGTAGATGAAGTCGCCTTCCTGCAGGTCGGAGGGCAGCGGTTCATCGCGCAGGATCACGTCCACCGAATCGCAGGTGGGCCCCGCGACGTGCCAGGGAATGTCCGGCCCCGAGCGTTCGGTGCGGATGCGGTATTTCAGGCCCTCGGTGGTCTCGATCACGCCGCCGAACAGGCCCGCATCCCAGTGCATCCAGCGCTTGCCGCCGCGCGTCGCGGTGCCGATCACGCGGCACACGAAATACGCCGCGTCCGACACCAAGTAACGCCCCGGCTCGGCGACCACGCGCACCTCCTCGGGAAACGCCTTGAGAGCTTCGTTCACGACCTCGCCGATCACCTCGATCGAAGGTATCGGCTTCACGTGGCGCACCGGAAAACCGCCGCCGATATCCAGCATGCGCGGCTTAAGGCCCGCTTTCGTCATCGTGTCGAACAGCGCGCGCGTCTTCTCGATGCCGACGCGCCAGTTTGCCGGATTGCGGCATTGCGAGCCGACGTGGAAGGTGGCGCCGGCGAGGTCGGCGCCCAGCCTGGCCGCGGTGGCCACGATCTCGCGCGTCTCCGAGGCGCCCGCGCCGAATTTTCCCAACAACGGCCAGTCGCTGCCGATGTTCGGCGTGGCGATGCGCAGGTACATCCTGGCGTCCGGCTTGATCTCGTGCACGCGGCGCAGCTCATCGACGCTGTCCACCACGAACCACTCGACGCCCTTGGCCACGGCATAGGAAATCGACTCGCGCGACTTCATCGGGTTCGAATAGAACACCTCGGCCACGTCCGCGCCGATCGCGAGCAGCATGTCCAGCTCGGCGATCGAGGCGATCTCGAAGCTGCAACCCTCCTGCAGCAGCGTCTTCAGGACGCGCCGGTCCGGATTGGCCTTTACCGCGTAGTGCGGCCGCACGCGCGGCATGGCGGCGCGCAGGCGGAGCGCTTTTTCGCGCACGATGGCGTTATCCAGGATCAGGAACGGCCGCGTGTACTTCTGGCGCGCGGCCTGGCGGACGACTTCGAAATCGAGGCTAACTTCGGGATGGGTATCGAAGAGCTGTTCTTGCGGTAGCGCGGATTGCTTGCCGGTACGAGCGATGCTGCTGGGGCGTACGCCCATCAAACTCTCCTTGCGAACTAGGTTTCAGGAAGGCCGAGGATGCAGACAACCGAACCTGAGCTCCTGATGCTTGTCATGATGACCTCCTTCTTGTTCTTGAGTTGACAGGCAATTTTTGCGGATTATAGGGTTACCCCCCCCTGAGTCAAGGGCTTTGTGACACTTTTTTGCTCCCGCGCAGAGGAGCCCGCCCTGACGCGGGCGTGAGAAACCACAATAGGAGGGCCCGCCAACCGTCCCGGCCACTAGGGATAGTAGCCCTGTGGTCAGGCTCAAATGCGCGGCAGCGTGACGCCCTTCTGGCCCTGGTATTTGCCGCCGCGGTCGCGGTACGAAGTCTCGCAAACCTCGTCGGCTTCGATGAAAATCACCTGCGCCACGCCCTCGTTGGCATAGATGCGCGCCGGCAGCGGCGTGGTGTTGGAAAATTCCAGCGTCACGTGTCCCTCCCATTCCGGTTCGAGCGGTGTGACGTTGACGATGATGCCGCAGCGCGCGTAGGTGGATTTTCCCAGGCAGATCGTCAGCACGTTGCGCGGGATGCGGAAGTACTCGATGGTGCGCGCCAGCGCGAAGGAGTTGGGCGGGATGATGCAGACCGGTCCCTTGAAGTCGACGAAGGACTTCTCGTCGAACACCTTGGGGTCGACGATGGTCGAATTGATGTTGGTGAAGATCTTGAATTCCTCGGAGCAGCGGATGTCGTAGCCGTAGCTCGAGGTGCCGTAGGAAACGATGCGCTGGCCGTTCGCCTCCTTCACCTGCCCCGGCTCGAAGGGCTCGATCATGCGCTGCCCGGCCGCCATGCGGCGGATCCACTTGTCGGACTTGATGGTCACTCGTGTTCTCCCCTTAGCGATTTCTCATCATAGCTATAGAATGTGCCGATCCATGAACAAGAAGGCTCTGGCTTGGTGTGCGCTGGCGGCCCTGGTGGCGCTTATCCCGCCGGCCGGCGGTGCGACGGACGAACCCCCGTCGCTCACGGAGAGCGAAATCCGCGCGATCCTCGCGCACGGCCCCTGGCCCGTGCCCCTGGCGACCGACCCCGGCAACCGGGTCTCCGGCAAGCGCGAGGCGGTGGAGTTCGGCGAGCCCCTCTTCTTCGACAACCGCCTTTCCGGAAGCGACAAGTTTTCCTGCGCGACCTACCACGTGCCCGAGCGCAACTGGACGGACAATTAGGTGCGCGGCGCCGCAATGGCCGAAGTGGACCGCAACACGCCGACACTGATGAACGT
>SHXL01000180.1 GCA_009693345.1 Betaproteobacteria bacterium | reverse complement strand
CCACGCACATCGCCGTCTCGGTGGCGCCGTCGCGCGGCACCCCGACCAGCGCGGTGCGCGAGACGCGGGGGCTCGCGTTGAATATTCCCTCGCAGGGGATCGTGAAGCGCGTGCCGCGCGGCGTGACGACGCGATGCGCCTTGCGTCCGCAGAACCACAGCCGGCCCATGGCGTCGAAATAGCCCACGTCGCCCATGCGATGGTAGAAACCCGATCCTCCTCCCGCGTCGGGGATCTTGGCCAATGCCGTTGCGCCGGGAAGGTTGAAATAAGCGCGCGACGCGTGCGCCGCCTTCACCACGATCTCGCCGACCTCCCCCGCGGCAAGCTCGAGGCTGTCGTCCCAGTTCGCGATCGCCTCGTCCGTGATGCGGATGATCCGCGCCTCGACGCCGTTCACCGGGCGGCCGACGCAGACGCCCGCGCCCTCGACGGTGCGGTGCCGGGTTTCGCCGAGAATCTCGTCGCTGCCGATGGAAGCCACCGGCAGGCACTCGGTGGCGCCGTAGGGCGTGAACACCTGGGCGCCGGGCGGCAGCATCGCGGCGAAACGTTCCAGCACCCTGGGCGCCACGGGCGCGCCCGCCGATATCGCGCGGCGCAACGTGGGCAGCTTGATGCCGTTGGACTCGCCATGGCGCCCGACGCGGTCGATCAGGGCGGGCGAGCCGAACATGTTGGTGATGCCGAACTTGTGGATCGCCTCGACGATGGTGGCCGGATCCGCGCTCGCGGGGCGCGTGGCGTCCATTTCGGGAACCACCGCGGTCATGCCGAGCGCGGGCCCGAAAAGCGCGAACAGCGGAAAAGTCGCCAGATCCATCTCGCCCGGTTCGATGCCGTAGAGCTTCCGGATGTGCGCTACCTGCGCGCCGAAGATTTCGTGCGTGTAAACGGCGCCCTTCGGCGTGCCGGTGCTGCCGCTGGTGAAGAGGATCGCGGCGGTCTCGTGCGGCACCGGTTCGATCGCGGCGAAGCTGCCTCCCGCCTGCGCGCGAAGTCCGTCCAGGGTATGGCCACCCCAGAACCACTTGGACCCCACGGTAACGCTGGTCCGCACGCTGCCGCGCGCCCAGCCGAGCAGCGTGCGCGCCGCCTGGGCCTTGGGTATGCTGATGAAGGCTTCGGGTTGTGCGTGCGCCAGGCAGGCGCCGAGGCTGCGCACGCCGATGCCGGGATCGATCAGCACCGGCACCGCGCTGGCCTTGAACAGCGCGAAGGTAAGCGTGAAGAAATCCAGGCTTGGCGGAACCATCAGCGCGGTTCGCGTGCCGCGCCGGATGCCGGCGCCCGCCAGCGCGAGCGCGAGCCGGTTGCTCGCCTCTTCCAGTTCGGCGAAGCTCAACTGCGCGTAGGCCACCGCACCCTGCGCGTCCCGGCCGTTCGCGCAGATGACGGCCGGGCGCGACGGTTGCAGCCTCGCCATGTCCGCGAGGTGCGCTGCGATATTAGGCACGTGAGGGAAGAAGGGGGTGGCGCCGCAAGAAATCGAGGATCAGCGGCAGGATTTCCGCGCCCGCATCTTCGAGCAGGTAATGGCCCGCGTTCGGGAACTGGTGCACTTCTGCCGAGGGAAGAAACTTCCGCCACTCGGCGAGGAAGTGGTGGTCGAAGACGAAGTCCCGGTCGCCCCAGAGGATCAGCGTCGGGGTTTGCGTGAACGCGGCGAGTTGCGCCTGCACTTCGCTCACCAGGTCGTAGCCCGGGTCGCCCGGCTCGAGCGGGATGTCCTGCACGAAATGCAGCAGGGCCGTCCGGTCCTGCGGCGCCCGGTAGGGCAGCAGGTAGCCCTCGCGCACGCTCTGCGCCATCGGCCGGCACACCGCCCAGCGCGCCAGAACGCTGGTAAAGAGGCCCGTGTCGCGGATGAAGAAATCGCCCAGCGGCGTCTTGCGGCACAGCCACAGCGTTCTGGGCAGCTTCTTCGTCTTGGGGAGATGGAACGCCGCCGTATTCAGCAGCACCAGCCGCCCGATCCTCTGCGGAAAGCGCGCGGCATAGGACATGCCGATCATGCCGCCCCAGTCGTGCATCAGTAGGGTGATGCGTCCCTTGATGTCGGACTGCTCGATGAACGCGGCGAGGTCGTCCACGCGGCGGCGCAGCGAGTACTCGTAGTCTTTCTCATCGGGCTTGTCCGACAACCCGCAGCCGATGTGGTCGGGCGCAAGCACGCGGTGCGTGTTGCGCAGGCCGAGCACCAGGTCGCGGAAGAAGAACGACCAGGTGGGATTGCCGTGCAACATGATCACCGTGTCGCCCCGGCCTTCGTCCAGCGCGTGCATCTGGTGGCCGTTCACGTTCCGGTAGGTGCCGGTGAACGGATAGAGCGGGTGCTGGAACGCGGGCGGGCGGCTCATACGGCTCACGTGGTTCATGTCACCACTCCAGCCCCATCATCAGGCAGGTCAGGCCGCTGCCGATGCCGAGGAACGCCACCCGCTGGCCAGCCTTGAGCAGGCCGCGCTCGTCGGCGATCGCCGCCGTCACCGGCAGCGCGGCGGTGCCCATGTTGCCAAGGAAGCGATAGGTCGTGAAGTCCTTTTCCTTCGGTATCTGCAGCGAATTCAGGATCGCATCCTGGTGCCCGCTGCCTACCTGGTGACAGATAACGCGATCAACCTGCGCCGGGCTCCAGCCCATTTCCCCGAGGAACACCTGCCACGTCTGCCGGCCCAGCTGTACGCCGTACTTCAGGACGGAAACCGAATCGGTCACCATGTATTGCGCCTGCTGCGCGCCATGGGAGGGTATCAGCCCCCAGCGGCATAGTTCATGATGCTCCGGCGCGACCTGCGAAACCGCTCCCAGCAGCCGATGGCCTCTGGCTTCGCCGAAACTTCCGTCCGTCAGCAGCATCGCCACCGCTCCCGAACCGCCGGTGAACGTCGCCAGTGCTTCGGCGAACTGGTCCATTGCCACGCCCTGCAGCAGCCGGGCAATCACGATTTCATTGATTTCGCGAGCCGTCTCGCAGGACACGACCAGGCCCGCGCGGATCTGTCCGAGCTCGATCCGGTTGGCGATATCCAGCATGCCGTTGAGTACCCCCAGGCACGCATTGCTCAGATCATAGACGGAGGCGCCGCCCTTTACGCCGAGCGCGTCGGCGACCGCGCAGGCGGTCGCCGGCTCGAAATTCTCGCGGCACACGCCCGCATAGATCACCACGCCGAGATCGGCGGGCTGCACGGCGGTTTTCGCCAGCGCCTTGCGCGCCGCCGCGGTGGCGCCAGTGGACAGGCGCGCATCCGGCTGCCACCAGCGGCGCTCGGCGATGCCGGTCCAGGCTTCGAGCTGGCCGGGATGAATGCTCAAGCGCTGGTATACCGGCGCAAGCCGCTCCTCCAACTCGGCGGACGTGACAACTTCCGGGCCCAGTTCGTAGCCCAGGGCGCTCAGGTAAACACGGCTATATTTCAACGCTCAGGCCTTCACCCAGTTTTGCAGCGAAAGACCCGGCACACGCCTGAACTCACGCTCGTTGTTGGTCACCAGCACCGCATCGATCTGCCGGGCGTGCGCGGCGATCAGAAGATCGTACGGCCCGATCGCTTTGCCCGCCGACAGCAAATGCGCCTTGATCTCGCCGAAATCCTGCGCCGCAGCGGCCGGAAAGTCGTCCACCTGGAGAAGTTCGAGCAGGCTTTCGAGCGCCGCCTTGTTCTGCGTCCGGAATTCGCCTTTCTCTATGCCGAACCTGAGCTCGGCAAGCGTGATGGCCGACAGCCGCACCTCGCCCGGCGAACGGCCAGACATCCGGCGCGCGATTTTTTTGAAGCCTGGCTTGCGGTTCGTCAGGTAGACCAGGATGTTGGTGTCCAGCATCCAGATCATCGCCACTTCCGCTTCTGGTCTTTCGGTTGCTGCCGCTCGAGCCTGCCCTTGAACTGGCCGACTGCCGCCATCACGCGCTCATAGGTAATTTCCCTCGGGAGCAGCAGCACCCCGCCCCCCGAGCGCTGGATCAGAACCTCGTCGTCGGCAAAGCGGAACTCCTTCGGCAGCCGCACTGCCTGGCTGTTGCCGTGCTTGAATATCTTGGCTGTCTTCATGGGCCGCTCCGGACGAATAGATACATGAAGTATATACATCCATTCGAAAAAATTCAATCCGCGCCGCTTCGACTCGCGCAGCGGAAATTGCCGACAGGTTGCGTTTTGCGCGTTTACGTCTGCTTACAAATTCTCACGGCAATTGCCGTGCTTCCCGGCGCTGCTCGGCATGCGCCTGAGTTGAGGGCAAGCGACGGCTTCCGCCGTCGCGTCGAGGAGAACGTTGTCGGGCGATTCCTCGAATGTGGTGATCCGCAGTACGGTTTCGCCCGGATCTACTGCGACCAGTGCCGGCATGGCTTCATCCTGGCCTTCTCGTGCAAGGCGCGCTACTTCTGTCCGAGTTGCCACCAGAAGCGGGTGTTGGCGTACGGAGAATGGGTGGAGGCCAACGTCCTCGCCCCGGTGCCGCACCGGCAGTACGTGTTCACCGTGCCGCGCCTGCTGCGGTCGCCCATCCCGCGCAAGCTGCTCGAATCCTCGTTCCGCAAGGCTGTGCTTGATCTGTTGCGCGGTGAAGGCCTCGTCTCGGATCTCGTCGCCGAAAGAATGCTCGCCTGGCGGCACACGGGGTTCTCGGTGCACAACAGCGTTCGAGTACACGCGCGCGACGCGGCGGGCAGGCGCAGGCTCGTGCAGTACATGCTGCGCGCGCCCATCTCCCTGGAGAAAATGTCCTACAAGCCGGTGTCCGGCATCGTCATCTACCGCTCGCGCATGCACAAGACGCTCAAGCGTAACTTCCAGATCATGTCCGGCGCCGACTGGTTGGTACAGCTCTGCTCCCATATTCCGGATCGCTTCGAGCAGCTGGTGCGCTACGCCGGCTGGTATTCGAACCGCAGCCGGGGAAAGCGCCGGCACGCCGGAGCGAAACCAGCCGAGATCGCATTGGGTGAAGTGGATGAGCGCGAAGCCTTGCGCGTGCGCTCCACCTGGGCGCGTCTGATTCACAAAGTCTACGAAGTCGATCCGCTCGAATGCCCCAAGTGCAAGGGCCCCATGCGCGTCATCGCCCTCATCGACGACAAGGCCGTCATCCGCAAAATCCTCACCCACCTGGGCCTGTGGGCGCTGCAAACTGCGGCGGGAAAGGGACCGGGGCCGCCGGCCCCGGATCCGCCCGAGGCGTCAGCGCCGATCCTGACCTACCACCCCGTCCCCGACATCGCCTGAATCTAATTGGCGAGGAGCGGGTTCGTCCTGCGCGCTGTGTCCATTGCCGTGGCGGCGCCAAGCCGATAGATTGCCATGTGGATTTTACCAATAGCGGCCCATGACCCGACATAAGCTCCATTGTGCGCCGTCAAGCCGGGGCCGGGGAGAGGGAGAATGGCTGATTCGTGCAGCGCAATGCGGCCAGGGCGGATAGATTTTCCGGTTCATCCGGGTTTGGCGTGGGTTGCGGGATAGGGCTGTAAGCCGCCGCAG
>SHXL01000008.1 GCA_009693345.1 Betaproteobacteria bacterium | reverse complement strand
GTGTACATCATCGTGCGGGTGAAGCTGAATCCGGCCCTCGCGCCGGCGAGTTCCTTCACCGAATACAAAGGGTGGGAGAAGCTGCGCCCGTTCTTCCAGTACGTGCTTCCCCTGGTGTCTATTTTCGTCGTCGTGGTCGCCTCCATGTCCGCCGGCTGGGCCACACCGACCGAATCGGCGGCGATCGGCGCGCTCTTCACGATGATTCTCGCGCTCGCCTACCGGGCGCTTACCTTGCAGAACCTGCTGAAGGCGCTGCGGGGCACGGCGGCGATCTCGGGCATGATCCTTTTCATCATCGTAGGAGCGACCACGTTTTCGCAGATCCTGTCGTTCTCCGGCGTGAGCAACGGCCTGGTCGAGATCATCGCCAATCTCGGACTGCCGCCCGGCGCGGTGATCGTCGCCATGATGCTGCTGCTGATCTTCCTCGGCCTGTTTGTCGAACAGGTCAGCATGATGATGATCACGCTGCCGATCTACATGCCGCTGGTGCAGAAGTACGGCGTCGACCCGGTCTGGTTCGGCGTCATGTTCCTCATCTGCATGCAGCTCGGCCTGCTGTTGCCGCCGCACGGCCTGCTGCTGATGACCATGAAGGGCGTCTCGCCGCCCGAAGTGCGCATGAGCCATATTTTCCGCGCGGTGGTGCCCTACCTCGTGATGAGCATCGTGCTGCTGGCGCTGGTGTTTTACATTCCCGCGATCGCGGTGTGGCTTCCCAGCGTACTGGTCTGACGGGATAGATCCGGATGGAGCGCTCGTTCAAGAAGGAAGTGGAACTTCTCAAGCTGGGAGACGGCGAGACCTTCCATGGCGAGGGAATCCTCGCCGTCACCAAGGCGCTGCTGCAGTCCGGCGTCGCCTACGTCGGCGGCTACCAAGGGGCGCCGGTATCGCACGTGATGGACGTGCTGAACGACGCGCGCGACATCCTCGACGACCTGGGCGTGCACGTCGAGACCAATGCCAACGAAGCCGGCGCCGCGGCAATGCTCGGGGCCTCGATCAATTACCCGATTCGCGGCGCAGTCGCGTTCAAGTCCACGGTCGGCACCAACGTGGCGTCCGACGCGCTCTCCAATCTGGCCTCGGCCGGCGTGCGCGGCGGCGCGCTGGTGGTGCTGGGCGAGGACTACGGCGAGGGTTCCTCGATCATCCAGGAGCGCAGCCATGCCTTCGCGATGAAGTCGCAGATGTGGCTGCTCGATCCCCGGCCGAACCTGCCGAAGATCGTGGAGATGGTGGAGAAAGGCTTCGAGCTCTCGGAAGCCTCCAACACCCCGGTGATGCTCGAGCTGCGGATCCGCGCCTGCCACGTGCATGGGACCTTCACTACCAAGAAGAATTTAGGTTCAAAGAACTCGAAAAAAAATCCCATCGCGGAACCCGACTTCGATTTCGGCCGCATCAGCCTGCCGCCGGCTACCTACGCGCAGGAGAAGCACAAGATAGAAGTACGCTGGCCGGCTGCTGTTGCGTTTATCAGGAAAAACAAACTGAATGAAGTATTCGCCGGCGCCATGTCCGACACCGGCATCGTCTGCCAGGGCGGCATGTACAACGCGGTAATCCGCGCGCTGCAGCTGCTGGGCCTCGCGGACGCCTTTGGCGCTACGCGCGTACCGATCTATTGCATGAACGTCGCCTATCCGATGATCCCTGAAGAGACCGTCGCGTTCTGCGCGGACAAGAAGCGGGTGCTGGTGGTCGAGGAAGGCCAGCCTGCGTTCATCGAGGACGCGCTGCAGGCGGCGCTGCGCCGGGCGGATGCGAACCTGACCAAGGTGCACGGCAAGGACATGCTCCCGCTCGGCGGCGAGTACACGGGTGAAGTCGTACTGACGGGAATCAGCAGATTTTTGAATCGCGATGTTGAAATAAATGCAGTAAAAAAACTGAAAACAAGAGCCACCGAATTGCTGGGCACCGTCCCCGCCCGCCCCCCCGGCTTCTGCGTCGGCTGCCCGGAGCGCCCGGTGTTCGCGGCGATGAAGGTTGCCGAGAAAGCGACCGGCGCCTTCCACATTTCTGCCGACATCGGCTGCCACACTTTCGCCACGCTGCCGCCGTTCAACATCGGCCACACAGTGCTTGGCTACGGCCTGGGGCTCGCCTCGAATTCAGCGGTCGACACGATGTTCGGCAAGCGCACACTCACCATCATGGGCGATGGCGGCTTCTGGCACAACGGCCTCACCTCGGGCATCGCCAATTCCGTCTTCAACAAGGACGACGGCATCCTCGTCATCATGAAGAACGGCTACAGCTCGGCCACTGGCACGCAGGAGCTGCCCTCCAGCCCCCAACACAGCGAATCCAAGTCGGACGACATGGCGATCGAGCGCGCGCTCGCCGGCGTCGGCGTGGGCTGGGTGAAGACGGTGGACAACTACCGCGTCGGCGACGTGGCAAAGGTGCTGAAGGACGCGATGTCCACGGAATATAAGGGCCTCAAGGTGATCATCGCCGAGGGCGAATGCCAGCTTGAGCGCCAGCGAAAATTGCGGCCCGTCGTCGCAAAGCAGTTGTCCGAAGGGAAAAGAACCATCAAAGTAAAATACGGCGTCGACGAGGACACCTGCACCGGCGACCATTCCTGCATCCGGCTCTCGGGCTGCCCGACGCTCACCATCAAGGACAACCCGGACCCGCTGCGCCGCGATCCGGTGGCCACCGTGATCGACGGCTGCGTGGGCTGCGGCCTGTGCGGCGAGAACGCTCACGCGGCCGTGCTCTGCCCGTCTTTTTATAGAGCTGAAATTATTCAAAATCCCGGTTTTTTCGACAAAGCACTGAACAAACTGAGAAACGCTTTCCGTGGAACGACAATTCACCAGCGAAATTGAAAGCCTGAAGCTGGGCGACGGCGAGGTGTTTCACGGCGAGGGCATCCTTGCCGTGACCAAGGCGCTGCTGCAATCGGGCGTGTCGTATGTCGGCGGCTACCAGGGCGCGCCGGTATCGCATCTGCTCGATGTGATGGTGCAGGCGCGCGAGTACATGGATGAACTCGGCGTCCATGTTGAGCCCTGCACCAGTGAAGCCTCGGCGGCGGCGATGCTCGGCGCTTCGATCAACTACCCGGCGCGAGGCGCGGTGACCTGGAAATCGGTCGTCGGCACCAATGTCGCCGCGGATGCCCTATCGTACCTCGCGAGCGCCGGCGTCATGGGCGGGGCGCTGATCGTGCTGGGCGAAGACTACGGCGAAGGCGGCGTGGTGGCGCAGGAACGCAGTCATTCCTTCGCCATGAAGTCGCTGATGTGGCTGCTCGACCCGAGGCCGAACCTCCCGACAATCGTCGGCATGGTGGAGCACGGCTTCGCGCTGTCGGAAGCTTCCAGCACCCCGGTGATGATGGAGCTGAGAATCCGCGCCTGCCATCTGCAGGGCTCCTTTATTTCCAAGAAGAATATTTCGCCCGCAGTCTCGACGCGCAACCTCCTCGAAGGGCCGCCGAAGGAATTCATCTACGACCGGCTCGCGCACCCGCCGGCCATCTTCCGCCAGGAAAAACTGAAGAGCGACGTGCGCCTGCCCGCGGCGCGCAAGTACATCACGGAGCACAAGTTGAACGAGATATTCGAAGGCGACGTGTCCGATATCGGCCTCGTCGTGCAAGGCGGCCTCTACAACGGCCTGACGCGCGCGTTGTGGCTGCTCGGGCTCGCCGATGATTTCGGCGGGTGCCGGATTCCGATTTACGTATTGAATGTTGTGTATCCGCTGGTACCCGACGAAATAAATAACTTTGCAAAGAACAAGACCGCGCTGCTGGTAATCGAAGAAGGCCAGCCGGAGTTCATCGAGCAGGAGATCGCGATGCACCTGCGGCGCGCTGATCTTCAGGCAAAGCTGCACGGCAAGGACCTGCTGCAGATGGCGGGCGACTACAGCGCCGAGCTGATGGTGCGCGGCCTGGCGCGATTCCTGGCGCAGTACGCGCCGCGACTGGACTTGTCTTCGGGTTCCCTTTGGTTGAATTCAATTCAGAATTCAAGAGAAAAAGCAGCCGCGTTGCTGGGCAACATGCCCCAGCGCCCGCCGACTTTCTGCGTCGGCTGCCCGGAGCGGCCGGTGTTCTCGGCGATGAAGCTGGTGGCGCAGGACATCGGCCGGCCGCACGTTTCGATGGACGTCGGCTGCCACGCCTTCGCTTCATTCGAGCCCTTCTCGCAGGGCAATACCCTGCTCGGTTACGGCATGAGCCTTGCCAGCGCCGCCGGCGTGACGCCGCTGTCAGCGCGGCGGCCGGTGGCCGTGATGGGCGACGGCGGCTTCTGGCACAACGGACTGCTGTCGGGCGTCGCCTCGAACCTGATGAACAAAGGCGATGGCGTGCTGATCATCATGAAGAACGGCTACGCCTCCGCCACGGGCACCCAGGAACTTCTTTCTTCGCCGAAGAATTCCGCGCACTCGATCGAGGACAGCCTGAGCGGGATCGGCGTGAAATGGCTGCGCACCGTCGACAACTACGATGTCGGCGCCATGTCGAAGGCCTACCGTGAAGCGATGACCACGGGCGAGAAGGGCCTCAAGGTCATCGTCGCCGAGGGCGAGTGCCAACTCGAACGACAACGAAGACTCAAGCCTTTAATTTCCAAGAAATTATCTGAAGGCAAGAGAACAGTACGCGTCAAATACGGCGTTGATGAGGACACCTGCACCGGGGACCACTCCTGCATCCGGCTCTCGGGCTGCCCCACCTTGACCGTCAAGGACAATCCCGACCCGCTGCGGCGCGATCCGGTAGCCACCGTGATCGACGGCTGCGTCGGCTGCGGCCTGTGCGGCGAAAATGCGCACGCCGCGGTCTTGTGTCCTTCTTTCTACAGGGCCGAAGTAATTCAGAACCCTGGAATTTTCGACAAAGCCATCGACAAAATGAGAAACCTCTTCAAGTGAACCTCCCTGACCGCCCGATAACGATCCTGATCGCCGCGCTCGGCGGCGAAGGCGGCGGCGTGATGGCCGACTGGCTGATCGACGCCTCCGCGCAATGCGGCTTTCCGGCGCAGAGCACCTCGATTCCGGGCGTGGCGCAGCGCACCGGAGCGACCACCTACTACCTCGAAGTCTTTCCGGCTACCGTGAGCCAGCTGAACGGCAGGCAGCCGGTGTTCTCGCTGACCGCCAGCCCAGGCAACGTCGACATCATGGTCGCCTCGGAACTGATCGAGGCTGGACGCGCCATGCAGAATGGATTCGTCAACCCGGAGCGCACCACGCTGATCGCCTCCACCCACCGCATCTACGCCACCATCGAGAAAATGCAGATGGCCGACGGGCGCTTCGACAGCTCGCGCGTCGTCGATGCCGGCAGGCAGCTTGCGAAGCAGGCGATCCTGTTCGACATGCGCAAGCTGGCCGAGGACAGCGGCACCGTGATCAACGCCGTGCTGTTCGGCGCCATGGCGGGGAGCGGGGCCCTGCCCCTGACACGCGAGGCCTGCGAGCAGGCGATCCGCGGCGGCGGACGCGGTGCAGAGGCGAGCCTGCGCGGCTTTACCTCCGGATTCGATATTGCCGCGGGTGCACACCCGACGCCGCAGTCGCCGGCACCGCCGAAGCACGCTTCGGAAATTGGCGAAATCATGCGGCTCGGCATCGAGCGGCTGACGGACTACCAGGGTGCGGCTTATGCGGACCTGTTTTTGGAACGAATGAAGTTCTTCCAGGACAAGGACAAGAAGCTTTCATCCGAAACGGCAAGACATCTTGCTCTCTGGATGGCGTACGAGGACATCATCCGCGTCGCCGACCTGAAGACCCGTGCCTCGCGCTTCGAACGGGTGCGCAAGGAGGTCGGCGCCAAGGAGGGTGAGCCGGTCGTAGTGATCGATTTCCTCAAGCCCGGGATCGAGGAACTCGCCTCACTGCTGCCGCATTTTCTTGGGAAAAGACTGATTTCGTGGGCACAAGCGCGTGGCAAGCTGGATGCGTACAACATCGGCATGCACATCAAGACGTCGGGCGTGTTCGGCTACCTGATGGTGCGCTCGCTCGCCTGGCTCAAGCCCTGGCGGCCGCACTCCTTCCGCTATCAGGAAGAACAGGAGATGATCGAGCACTGGCTGGCCCGGGTAGCCGAGGCCGCGCAGCGCAGTCCGGCGCTGGCACTCGAAGTCGCGCAATGCGCAACCCTGCTCAAGGGCTACGGCGAGACCCACCGCCGCGGCAAGGCCAATTTTCTCGCGCTCATGGATGCGCTGGTGGACAATCCGGCCACCGCGGATACTGTCGAGCAGGCCGGGGCGATCCGCAAGGCGCGCGAGGCGGCGCTTGCCGACCCCGAAGGCAAGGCCCTTGGCGGCGCGCTCGGCAAGCCGGTCACCTGGCTCAAGCAGGTCGGTCGAACGTAGAATCGTTTTCTAGCGAACTTCTGGAGGCTTCAATGGCAAGCGTTCCCCAGGCCGATTCCGGCGCGGCGCGGCAAGACCTCTACCACCGGATTGAAAAGCACAATTTCTCCCCGCTCTGGGAGGTGTACCACGACCTGATCCCGGACGAGCCGAAGACTCCCTGCAAGCCGGCGATCTGGAAGTGGGCGGACGCGCGGCCCTACCTGATGGAAGCGGGAAAACTCATCACCGCAAAGGAAGCCCTCAGGCGCGTGCTCGTCCTCCAGAACCCGGGAATGCGGGGCGAATCCTGCGTCACGCAGAGCCTGTTTGCCGGCTTCCAGCTCATCCTGCCGGGCGAGATCGCGCCCAGCCACCGGCACACGCAGTCGGCCCTGAGGTTCGTCGTGGAGGGTTCGGGGGCCTACACCGCCGTCGACGGCGAGCGCACCACGATGCGCCCCGGGGACTTCATCATCACGCCGTCCTGGACCTGGCACGACCATGGCAATCCGGGGTCGGAACCGGTCGTCTGGCTGGACGGCCTCGACCTGCCCATCGTGCGCACCTTTGCCACGCAGTTCCACGAACCCTACACCGAGGATGTGCAGCCGATCTCGCGCGGCGAGGGTGCGTCCCTTGCGCGCTATGGCAATAACCTGAAGCCGCTCGGCGCGGTGGCGCCGTTCGGCAAGACGTCCCCGATCTTCTGCTACCCGTACGACCGCAGCCGGGAGACGCTGGCAAGGCTCGCCAAGGAGGGAGATCCGGACCCCTGCGACGGCTGGAAAATGGAGTTCATCAATCCGCTCACCGGCGGCCCGGCGATGCCCACGATCAGCACCTTCATCCAGCTGCTGCCCAAGGGCATCCGCTCCAGGCCTTATCGCTCGACCGACGGCACGGTGTATTCGGTGGCCGAAGGCAAGGGCAAGGTGAAAATCGGCAACGAAGAGTTTGCCTTCGAACCGAAAGACACGTTCGTGGTGCCATCCTGGCATGCGGTGAGCGTCGAAGCGGCTGCCGAATGCGTGCTGTTTTCATATTCCGACCGCTCGGCGCAACAGGCGCTCGGCCTGTGGCGGGAGAAGCGCGGGGGATGAAGGACGCCGCCTTCTATTCGCGCGAGTACAACAACCGCGAACTGGTTCCCGATCACGCGCGATGGGTCGATCACTGGGAGCGGGACTCGGAGCGCGCGCGCGCGACCATGACCAGCCACCTCGAGCAGCGCTACGGCGACTCCCCCGGCGAAACGATGGACATCTTTCCGGCGCGCAAGGGCGACGGCAGCTGCATGATGTTCATCCACGGCGGCTACTGGCGCTCGCGCGACAAGAGGGATTTCTCTTTCCTCGCCCCGGCCTGGGTGGATGCCGGCGTATCGCTCGCGGTGGTGAATTACGGCTTGTGCCCGCAGGTGACGGTGGAAGAAATCGTGCGCCAGATGCTGCGCGCCGGCCGCTGGCTCTGGCTGCACGCGGAGGACTACGGCATGGACGAGGACCGGCTCTATGTCTCGGGCCACTCGGCGGGCGGGCACCTCACCGCGATGATGATGGCCGCGGTCTGGCCGGCATTCGACCGGCGGTTGCCGAAGGACCTGTTCAAGGGCGGGCTCGCGATCAGCGGCATCTACGACATGCGGCCGATGGTGCAGGTGGACTGGCTCAATGGCGATCTGCGGCTGGATGAAGAGGCGGCAATCCGGGTGTCGCCGGTTTTCATTCCGGCGGCGACGCGCGCGCCGCTGATGACCTGTGTCGGCGGCGACGAGAGTTCGGAATTCCGGCGCCAGAACGCGCTGCTCGGCGAGCGCTGGCGCGGCGCCTTCGCGGGCGACATCCCGATGCCCGGGACCCACCATTTCTCCGTCATCGACGGGCTCGCCAACCCGTCGAGCGCGCTGTTCTCCGGCGCGCGCCGGCTGATGAAGCTCGACCGATGAGCGAATTCCTGCGTTCCGGGCGCTACATCGACAGCGACCACCCGGCCGTTGTCGCTTTTTCAAAAGAGAATTCTTCTGGAAAAACAAACCGGGAGCGCGCTGTGTCACTCTACTACGCGGTGCGCGACGCCATCCGCTACAACCCGTTCCTCGATTTCTCGAAGAAAGAGACATTCCGGGCCTCGCACTGCATCACCGCGGGCGAGGGTTTCTGCATCGGCAAGGCAGCGCTGCTCGCCGCCTGCGCGCGCGCCGACGGCATTCCGGCGCGGGTCGGTTTCGCGGACGTGAAGAACCATCTCACTACGCCCGCGTTGCGCGAGCGCATGGGCACTGACCTCTTCGTGTACCACGGCTATGCCGAGCTGCTGCTCGAGGACAGATGGGTCAAGGCGACACCGGCCTTCAACCTCGAGTTATGCCGGCGCTTCCGCGTCAAGCCGCTGGAGTTCGACGGCCGCGAGGACTCGATCTTCCATCCGTTCAACGAGGAAGACCGCCGCCACATGGAATACCTGCGCGACCGCGGTAGCCATGCGGACGTGCCGGTCGAGGAGATCATGCAGGCATTTCGCGAGACCTACCCGGTGCTCTACGGCATGGGTGACGCGGCCGCCGCGGAGCGCTTCGGCTGACTCCGCGGGCGCTCCTCGAAGCGAGCTTTCGCGCCGCCGTCGCCGCGGCCGATCCGCTGAAGATCGTTCCGGCCCACCTGCCGCCGCCGCCCGACGGCCGTACTCTGGTGCTCGCTGCCGGCAAGGCCGCGGCCTCGATGGCGCTCGCGGTGGAGCAGCACTGGCCGGCGGACAAACCGCTCTTTGGCATCGCCCTGACCCGCTACGGCCACGCACTGCCGCTCGAGCGCATACGCTGGGTGGAGGCCGCGCATCCGGTGCCCGATGAGGCCGGGCAGGAAGCAGCACGAGAAATGATGGGTGCGGCGCGTGCGGTCAAGTCGGTGGACCTGCTGCTCGCCCTGATTTCCGGGGGCGGCTCGGCGCTGCTCTCGCTGCCTGCGGAGGGCATCCTGATCGGCGACCTGCGCAAGGTCACGCAGGACCTACTGCGCAGCGGCGCGACCATCCAGGAAATCAACACGGTACGCAAGCACCTGTCCCTGATCCAGGGCGGCCGGCTGGCCGCGGCCTGCAAGGCGCCGGTGCTCGCGCTGATCATTTCGGATGTCACCGGCAACGACCCCACGCACATCGCCTCGGGACCCTGCGCACCGGATCCGACGACCTTTCAGGAGGCGGTGGACGTGCTGAACCGCTTCGACGTCAAACCGCCCCGGGCGGTGCTCGAGCACCTGATCTGCGGTCTGCGCGGCGAGCGCGAGGAAACACCCAAGCCTGGATCGCCCGTGTTCAAGAAGGTCGAGAACCGCGTCATCGGGACTACGCGCCATTCGCTCACGGCGGCGGCGGCGCTGTTCCGGGAAAACGGCATCGAATCGGTGATTCTCGGCGATTCCATCACCGGCGAAGCGAGGGAGGTGGCCAAGGTCATGGCGGCGCTCGCGCGCGAAATTCGCTCGCACGGCTCGCCGTTCAAACCTCCGGTGGTGCTGCTCTCGGGCGGCGAATGCACGGTGACGGTGCGCGGCAGCGGCGGACGCGGCGGGCGCTGCGCGGAATTCCTGCTCGCGCTGGGGCTGGAACTGGCGGGGACCCCGGATGTGCACGCCATCGCGGCGGACACCGATGGCATTGACGGTTCGGAGGACAATGCGGGGGCGCTGCTCGCACCGGACACTTTGGCGCGTGCCGGCGCGCAAGGGCTCGATCCGAGAAAATTCCTCGCGGCGAACGACAGTTACGGTGTGTTCTCCGCGCTGGGTGACCTTGTGGTCACCGGCCCTACGCGCACCAACGTCAACGACTACCGCGCGATTCTCATCATCTAACTACTGCTTCGTCAGGATCAACGGCGTGGCGGTGTCGCCTCGCCGCAGCTCGCCGACGATGCGGCCGGTGCCGGCGCGGCCGCGAAATTCGAAGCCCTCGCCCGAGAAGCTAAGCGCGGTTCCCTCGATTTTCGCCTCCTTCACCGCAAGCGGCCGGCCGCCCGCCTCGCCCTCGATCTCGATCTCCTGGAAATTCTGCGAAATGCGCAGGCGCCAGTCGCGTCCCTGCCAGACGCCGCGGACTTCGGCCGGAACCAGCCAGAGGAAGAGCCGGCTCTCGTCTCCCTGGCCCCGGTGCTGCCTGGCGATTCGCATCGTCTCGGTGCGGTCGGGTCTCCACCCCGGTATCGGGAATGCATGCGAGACGATGCGCGCGCCGGGACGCAGTTCCTGCAGCAGCTTCGGCTGCAGCTTGTCCATGAGAAAGGGAAGCAGGTAGAGCGTCACCACAGTCGCACGGCTGAGGTCGGTAGTGAGCACGTTGCCTTCCTCGAACGCCACGCGCTCGGCCACGCCGGCACGGCGCGCATTCTCGCGCGACTGCGCCACCAGTCGCGCATCGATTTCCACGCCGAGGCCGCGTGCGCCGAACCGCCCCGCCACAGCGATCACGATGCGGCCGTCGCCCGAACCGAGATCCATCACGAAATCATCGGCCCCGGTACCCGCCAGTGCGAGCATGCGCTCGACCACATCGTCCGGCGTGGTGATGAAGGGTGGCCCCCGCCGCGACTCGGCATCCTGCGCCAGGGCGGCGCCCGCAAGCGCTTGCGCCGCGAGCGCGACGGCAAGCGCCAGGCGCATGGCCGTCACTTTGCTAGAGCTTCAGCAGCCGCTTCGCATTGCCGCTCAGGATCTTGACGCGATCCTCGGGTCCGAGCGGCACGGTCTCGAACCATTTCGGCCCCGGCAGGTTGGGCACGAACGGGTAGTCGATTGAAAACATGATGCGGTCGGCGCCCATCTCGAGGACGCAGCAGATCAGCGCGGGGGTCGAAAAGTTGCCGCTGGTGGTGATCCAGAAGTGCTCGCGGAAGGTGTCGCGAAACGGCGTGCGCTTGTTGAAGCTGCGCGCCAATGCCATGTCGATGCGCCACAACGAGAACGGCAACGATTCGCCGAGGTGCCCGAGGACGATCTTCAGGCCGGGGTACTTGTCGAACACGCCCGAAAGCACCATGCGAATGCCGAGCGTCGCCGTCTCCACGGTGAAACCCCAGGCCGCGGTGAGCAGTCCGGGGAAGTCCTTCAGGTAGTCCTTGTAGTAGGCCTCGACGACAGCCGGGTGCGGCACCGCCGGGTGGAGGTAGATCGGCACGTCGAGCTTCTGCGCTCGCTCGTAGATCGGCCAGAACGACACGTCATCGAGGAACTTGCCGTGCGCGATGCCGTGCATCATGGCGCCCTTGAAGCCGAGCTTCGTCACCGCGCGCTCGAGTTCGTCGGCGGCGGCTGCCGGGTCGGCCGTGGGCAGTATCGCAAACGCGGCGAAACGGTCCGGGTGCGCCTTGACCGCCTCGGCGAGGCGGTCGTTGGCGCGCCTCGCAAGGCCGACACCAGTCGCGGCATCATCCACGCGCTGCGTGGCCGGGGCGCCGTGCGACAGCACCTGGAAGTCCACACCCGCCTCGTCCATGTCCTTCAGGCGCAAGGCGCCGAGGTCCATCAGGCGTTCGTGGATCGCGGGGATGCTGGCGTCCGGGGGCGCCTTGAAATGCGTCGCCACCTCGGCGTCCCAGTAGTGCTCTTCGAGGGCGATGATGTAGGGCTTGGTCATAAGACAGATTGTGCCACCTCCCGGGCGGCGCGGCACCGACGGTGCGATATAGTCCTGACTCGATTAATAGAGGGCCTCTCGATGAAAAACAAGATTGCTTTTGAAGAACACTTCGCAATTGAGGAAACCCTGGAACAGACGCGCAGTTTTGCCGGGGATTCCGGCGTCTGGGACGACTTCACCCGGGAAATCCTCGACCTCGGCAACGAACGGCTCGAGCAAATGGACAAAACCGGCATCGAGTTCGCGATCCTGTCTCTCAACGCCCCGGGGGTGCAGAGAATTCTCAACGCGGGCGAGGCCATGAACGTGGCGAAGAAAGCCAACGAGCGGATGGCGGAAGCGGTTGCGAAGCATCCCGGCCGTTATGCCGCGCTGGCGGCGCTGCCGATGCACGATCCCGACGCTGCATCGAAGGAACTCACTCGCTGCGTCAGGGAGCTGGGCTTCAAGGGCTGCATGGTCAACGGCTTTCAGCAGGTCGACAGTGCGGAAAACGTCAAATATTACGACTTGCCCGAATACCGCAGTTTCTGGGCGACGGTATCCGAGCTCGACGTTCCCTTCTACCTGCATCCGCGCATGCAGATTTCATCCCGCGCCCCGATTTATGACGGCCACCCGTGGCTGATGAGCTCGCCATGGGGCTTTGCGGTCGAGACCTCGATCCATTCCCTGCGCCTGTGCGGTTCAGGCCTGTTCGACGACTATCCCAAGCTGCGCATCTGCATCGGCCATCTTGGCGAGAACATTCCATTCGGCCTGTGGCGCATCGATGCGCGCATGAAGTTCTCGCGCCGCGCCTATCGCGGCAAGCGGCCTCTGGGGGATTATTTCCGCCAGCACTTCCACATCACCACAAGCGGCAATTTCAACGATCCGGCCTTCCGCTGCACGCTAGAAACGATCGACAACGACAAGATCTATTTCAGCGCCGACTATCCGTTCGAAAGGATGGAAGATGCCGCCGACTGGTACGATGCGACGAAGGTCATTTCCGAGGAGCAAAAACGGAAAATCGGCCGCACCAATGCGATCAAGCTATTCAAACTGGCGCTCAAATAGGCGGTTGCGCCTAGCGAACTAAATACAGAAAAAGCTGCGTACGCGCCTCCAGCATCAGGGACGCCTTCTCCGGCGAATCGAATTCCAGCGTCCGCTCCGCCGGCCATGAAGTGAGCGGGTAGTCGTGCGAAACGATGCGCGCGCCGGGGGCGAGCTCCAGGCGCAGCTTGGGCACGAGCCGTTCCAGCAGCGAGGGAAGCAAGTAGAGCGTAACGACGGTGGCGCCGCGCAGGTCGGTATCGAAGAGATTGCCCTGCCTGAACCTGACGCGGTCCGCGACCTTCGCCGACGCTGCCGCCGCGCGCGCCAGATCGACGAGGCGCGCCTCGCGTTCCACGCCGACGCCGCGGGCGCCGTAGCGCCGCGCCGCCTCGATCACCAGGCGTCCGTCCCCCGAACCGAGGTCGTACACGATGTCGTCCGCCCCGACACCGGCGAGTTCGAGCATCCGCTCGACGACGGCGTCCGGCGACGGCAGGTAAGGGCCGCCGTCGATGAGGACATTTGAAATTGCCTGCTGCGCGCGCGCCGGGAGCGGCAGGGCAAGCGGCGCTGCGAGAATCGCGCCCAGCAGATTCCGGCGGCGCATGATGGGAAAACTGCGCAAGGAAACTGCGCGACCCGCCGGCCTCAGGCGGCCTTGGCCGCTACCTTCTTGTCGCTTTTCTTTTCTTCGCCTTGCCCGGCCGCGAGGTCGGGGCGGTCCATCAGGCTCATCAGCGCCATCGGGGCGTTGTCGCCCTTGCGAAAGCCGTTCTTGAGGATGCGCAGGTAGCCGCCGTTCCTTTTGACGTAGCGCGGCCCGAGCACGGTGAATAGCTTCGACACCGTGTCGCGGTCGCGCAGCCGGTTGTAGGCTAGGCGCCGGTTGGCGAGGCTGGGCTTCTTGCCCATGGTAATCATCGGCTCGACGACGCGGCGCAGTTCCTTCGCCTTCGGCAGCGTGGTCGTGATCTCCTCGTGCGTCAGCAAGGCATTCGCCATGTTGCGGAACATGGCGAGCCGGTGGCTTGTCGTTCTATTTAACTTTCGGAGTCCGTGACCGTGCCGCATGGCGCTTTCCTGTTCTGTTCTCTCTTTACGTCCTGTGGTGCTCGAGCCCGGCTGGCGGCCAGTTCTCCAGCTTCATGCCCAGCGTCAGCCCCCGCGAGGCGAGCACTTCCTTGATTTCGTTGAGCGACTTGCGCCCGAGGTTCGGGGTCTTCAGCAGCTCGGTCTCGGTGCGCTGGATCAGGTCGCCGATGTAATAGATGTTCTCGGCCTTGAGGCAGTTCGCCGAACGCACGGTGAGCTCCAGGTCGTCCACCGGGCGCAGCAGGATCGGGTCGATCGCAACCGCCTTCTTTTCCTCGGTCGGCAGGGCCGTACCTTCGAGCTGCGCGAACACCGACAGCTGGTCGACCAGGATGCGGGCCGCATAGCGCACCGCTTCCTCGGGTTCGATGGCGCCATTGGTCTCGATGTCGAGGATCAGCTTGTCCAGGTCGGTGCGCTGCTCGACGCGGGCGGAATCGACAAGGTAGGAAACGCGTCTGACCGGGCTGAACGAGGCGTCAAGCACGATGCGGCCGATGCCCTTGGTCTCTTCCGGCAGGTAGCGCATGTTGCCCGGCAGGTAGCCGCGGCCCCCTTCGACCTTGAGCTGCAGCTCGATCTTGCCGCCGGCGGAGAGATTGGCGATCACGTGGCCGGGATTCACCACCTCGACGTCGTGCGAAGCCTCAATGTCGCCCGCCGTGACCGGGCCCTCGCCCTTTTTCTTCAGCGTGAGGATCGCTTCACTGCGGTTATGCAGGCGAAACACCACGTCCTTCAGGTTGAGCAGGATGTCGACGATGTCTTCGCGCACGCCATCCAGCGTCGAGTACTCGTGCACCACGCCCGCGATCTGCACCTCCGTCGGCGCGTAACCTGGCATCGAGGACAGCAGCACGCGGCGCAGGGCGTTGCCCAGCGTGTGGCCGTAGCCGCGCTCGAAGGGCTCCATCGTCACTTTGGCGTGCGATGGGGACAGGTTTTGCACATCGACGATGCGCGGTTTCAGTAATCCGGTCTGGGGCATGGGGGTTTACCTTGTTACTTCGAGTACAGTTCGATGATCAGGCTCTCGTTTATCGTGGAGGACATGTCGGCGCGCGCGGGAAGCGACTTGAACTTCCCCTTCAGCGCCTTGGCGTCCACCTCGATCCACTCGGGAATGCCGCGCGACTCGGCCGCCTCGGCCGACGCCTTGATGCGGAGCTGCGCCTTCGACTTGTCGGCGACTTCGACCACGTCGCCGGGGCTGACTTCGTAGGACGGGATGTTCACCCGCTTGCCGTTCACGAGGACGCCGTTGTGGCGCACCACCTGGCGCGCTTCGCTGCGCGAAGCGCCGAAACCCATGCGGTAGGCGACGTTGTCGAGGCGCGATTCGAGGAGCTGCAGCAGGCGCTCGCCGGTGACGCCCTTGGAGCGCGACGCCTCGGCGTAGGTCTTGCGGAACTGGCGCTCGAGCACGCCGTAGATGCGGCGCGTCTTCTGCTTCTCGCGCAGCTGCTTGCCGTAATCCGACAGGCGCGCGCCGCTCTTCTGGCCGTGCTGGCCGGGCGCGTAGCTGCGCCGCTCGATGGCGCATTTGGCGGTGAAGCACTTCTCGCCCTTGAGGAAGAGCTTCTCGCCCTCCCTGCGGCATTGACGGCACTTCGCGTCGAGATTTCTGGCCATGCGTTCTCCTTAAACCCGCCGGCGCTTCGGGGCGCGGCAGCCGTTATGCGGCACGGGGGTGACATCGGCGATCGAGCCGATCTTCAGGCCAAGCGCGTTCAGCGCGCGCACCGCAGATTCGCGACCCGGTCCCGGCCCCTTGATACGGACCTCGATGTTCTTGACACCGCATTCCTGCGCGGCGCGGCCGGCGCGCTCGGCGGCCATCTGCGCGGCGAAGGGCGTCGACTTGCGCGAGCCCTTGAAGCCGGCGTTGCCCGAGGTTGCCCAGGACAGCGTATTGCCCTGGCGGTCGGTGATAGTGACGATGGTGTTGTTGAACGACGCGTGCACGTGGGCGATGCCCTCGGCGACGTTCTTCTTCACCTTCTTGCGGGCGCGCGCCGAAGCGGTCTGCTGCAGTTGTTGTCCGGACGGTGTCGCTTTGCTTGCCATGTGCTGGTTCCGATTGGTCTAGGCGGTTAGATCTTGCCGGCTGGCGCGTTCTGCTTGATCGCGGCCTTGCGCGGGCCCTTGCGCGTGCGGGCATTGGTTTTCGTGCGCTGGCCACGCACCGGCAACCCCTTGCGATGGCGCGAGCCGCGGTAGCAGCCGAGATCAATCAAGCGCTTGACCGACATCTGGACTTCGCGGCGCAGGTCGCCCTCGACCGTCAGGCGCGTGATGCTCTCGCGCAACCGGTCCATTTCGGCGTCGGTCAGGTCCTTGATCTTGCGCGTCGGCTCGATGCCGGAAGCCGCGCAGATCGCGCCCGCGCGCGAGCGGCCGACGCCATAGATCGCGGTCAGCGCGATGCCGGCGTGTTGGTGGTTCGGAATGTTGATGCCTGCTATACGGGCCATAACGTGTTCTTTCCGGGGAACCTGAGATTATATCAATTTCTTCAAGGTCTTATCAACTGAAAATGACGCGCATTTCATGCCTGCACGTCATCCTTGACGTTGTTTGTGGCGTGGATCCGTGCAGATCACCCGGACCACCCGCTTGCGCCGCACGATCTTGCACTTGCGGCAGATCTTCTTCACTGAAGCCATGACTTTCATGAGTCGTTTTCCTTTTCTCTATCGCGCCGGCAGGCCGCCCTTGAAGCTGGCCTTTTTCAGCAGGCTTTCGTACTGGTGAGTCATCACGTAAGCCTGCACCTGGGCCATGAAATCCATCGTCACCACGACGATGATGAGCAGCGACGTGCCGCCAAAATAGAACGGCACGTTCCAGCGCAGGATGAGGAACTCCGGCAGCAGGCAGACCAGCGTCACGTAGACCGCGCCGGCGAGGGTCAGCCGGGTGAGTATCTTTTCCAGGTAGCGCGCGGTCTGCTCGCCGGGACGGATGCCGGGGACGAATGCGCCCGACTTCTTCAGGTTGTCCGCGGTCTCCTTCGGGTTGTACTGCAACGCCGTATAGAAGAAGCAGAAAAACACGATCAGGGCGCCGTACAGCATCACATAAACCGGCTGTCCGGGCGACAAGCTGCCGGCGAGGTCGCGCAGCCAGATGAAGCCCTCGGCCGAGCCGAACCAACTGAGCAGCGTCGCCGGAAACAGGATCAGCGAGGACGCGAAAATCGGCGGGATCACGCCCGCCATATTGAGTTTGAACGGCAGGTGCGAACTCTGCCCGCCGTAGACGCGGTTGCCGACCTGGCGCTTGGCGTAATTCACCAGGATCTTCCGCTGCCCGCGCTCGACGAAGCACACGAACGCGGTGATCGCGGCGACCGACACCGAGATCAGCAGCGCCGTCAGCGGGTGCATCGCGCCGGTGCGCACCAGCTCCAGGGTGCCGGCGATCGCGTTCGGCAAGCCCGCGGCGATGCCCGCAAAAATGATGATCGAGATGCCGTTGCCCAGGCCGCGCTCCGTGATCTGCTCGCCCAGCCACATCAGGAACATCGTGCCGGTCACCAGGGTGGTCACCGTCGTGATGCGGAACATCAATCCTGGATCGAGCACCAGGTTGGCCTGCGATTCGAGCGCGATCGAGATCCCGGTCGCCTGGAACAGGGCCAGCGCCACGGTGCCGTAGCGCGTGTACTGTGTGATCTTGCGCCGGCCGGTTTCGCCTTCCTTGCGCAGTTGCTCGAGCTGCGGATTGACCGCAGTCATCAGCTGCATGATGATCGAGGCCGAGATGTAGGGCATGATCCCCAGCGCGAAGATGGTGAATCGCGACAGCGCTCCGCCGGAGAACATGTTGAACATCCCCAGGATGCCGCCCTGCTGCCCCTTGAACAGTTCCGCCAGCACGTTCGGGTCGATGCCCGGCACCGGGATATGCGCCCCGATGCGGAACACGAACAGCGCCCCGAGAAGAAACAGCAGCCGCTTCTTCAGGTCGCCGTAACGGGCGGTCTTGCCTGCGCCGGGAAGTGCGGTTGCCAAGCGGGCTTATTCCTTTGCTTTCTTTTCTTTTGCCACCAGTTTTTTCACCGGTGCTGGAGCTGCCGCAGGCTCTTCATACTTGCCGCCCGCAGCTTCGATCGCCGCGCGCGCGCCCCTGGTCGCCTTCACGCCCTTGAGCGAAACCTTGCGCGAGAGCTTGCCGGACAGGATCACCTTCGCCGCGATGGCCTCGCGCGGGACGATCCGCTCTGCCTGGAGCACGGCGAAATCGATGTCGGTAGCTTTCATGCCTTCCAGGTCCGACAGCCTGACCTCGGCGGTCGCATTGCGCGTGAGCGAAGCGAAGCCGCGCTTCGGCAGCCGGCGATGCAGCGGCATCTGGCCGCCTTCGAAGCCGACCTTGTGGAAGCCGCCCGCGCGGGCCTTCTGGCCTTTGTGTCCCAGGCCGGCAGTCTTGCCCCAGCCCGAGCCCATGCCGCGGCCCACGCGGTGGCGCGCCTGCCGCGCGCCCGGCGCCGGTTTCAGTCCATTGAGTCGCATGCTAGCTCTCCAGCCTGACGAGATACGACACGCGGTTGATCATGCCGCGCACCTCGGGGGTGTCGACGAGTTCTACCGTGTGGTTCAGGTGCCTCAAGCCCAGGCCGCGCACCGTCGCGACGTGCCCGGTCTTGCAGCCGTTGGTGCTCTTGACAAGCTTCACTTTTATTTTCTTGTCCGCCATGGCTTTCCTAGGAAGAAAGGATTTCCTCTACCTTCTTGCCGCGCTTGGCGGCGATCTCGGCCGGCGTGTTCATTGCCTGCAGGCCCTGCAGCGTCGCGCGCACCACGTTGTACGGATTGGTCGAGCCGAAGCACTTGGCGAGCACGTTGGTGACGCCCATCACCTCGAACACGGCGCGCATCGGGCCGCCGGCGATGATGCCGGTACCTTCGGAGGCCGGCTGCATCAGGACCTTCGCCGAACCGTGGCGGCCGATGACCGTGTGGTGCAGCGTGCCGCTCTTCAATTTCACCTTGAACATCTTGCGGCGGGCTTCCCCCATCGCTTTTTGCACCGCGACCGGAACCTCGCGCGCTTTGCCCTTGCCCATGCCGATGCTGCCATCGCCGTCGCCGACCACGGTGAGCGCGGCGAAGCCCAGCACGCGGCCGCCTTTCACCACTTTGGTGACGCGGTTGACCGCAATCATTTTCTCGCGCAGCCCGTCACCGCGCTCTTCCTGCTGCTGCATCCGCCTTGCCTGCATTTTCGCCATTGCGAATTCCTTAGAATTTAAGTCCGCCGGCCCGTGCCGCTTCGGCGAGCGCCTTCACGCGCCCGTGGTACCTGTAGCCCGCGCGGTCGAAAGCCACGCTCTCGATGCCAGCCGCCTTCGCCTTCTCGGCGATGCGCTGGCCGACGACTTCGGCCGCCTTCCTCGTGCTGCCGCTCTTCATCTTGGCGCGCAGCTCTTTCTCCAGGCTGGAGGCGCTCGCCAGCACTTTGTCGCCGCCGGGCGAAGTGATCTGCGCATAAATGTGGACGTTGGTGCGGTGCACCGTGAGGCGAACCGCACCGATTTCCCGGATCTTGAGCCGCGTCTGGCGCGCACGGCGCAGGCGGGATGGATTCTTCTGCTTCATGTCTTTTCTCCGTCCGCCGTCACTTCTTCTTCGTCTCTTTGAGCACGATCGCCTCGCCCGTGTAACGCACGCCCTTGCCCTTGTAGGGCTCGGGGGGCTTCACGTCGCGGATCTCGGCCGCGATCCGGCCGACCAGCTGCTTGTCGATGCCGCTGACCACGATTTCGGTCTGCGTCGGCGTCGCCACCTTGATGCCCTTGGGCATCTGCTGCACCACCGGGTGCGAAAAGCCGAGCGACAGGTTGAGCTTGTCGCCCTGGGCCTGCGCCCGGTAGCCGACGCCCACCAGCGAGAGCTTCTTCTCGAAGCCCTTCGTTACCCCGGTAACCATATTGGCCACCAGCGCACGCATCGTGCCGGACATCGCATTGGCGTGGTTTGAATTTCCCAGCGCCTTGCACTTCAGCGTTTCGCCGTCTTTCTCGACGCCGACATTCGGATCCATCGGGCGCGCGACGGTGCCCAAGGGGCCTTTCACGGAAATCTGCACCGGCGTGATGCTCACCTCGACGCCCTTGGGCACCGGGATGGGATTCTTTGCAATGCGCGACATGGCCGGCTCCTTACGCGACGATGCAAATGACTTCACCGCCGACGCCGGTGGCGCGCGCCTTGCGGTCGGTCATCACGCCCCGTGACGTCGAAACGATCGCCACGCCCAGCCCGTTCATGACCTGCGGCAGACTGTCGCGATCCTTGTAGACGCGCAGGCCCGGCTTGGAGATGCGTTCCAGGCGCTCGATGACCGGCCGGCCGGCGTAGTACTTCAGGCCGATGCGCAGCACCTTCCTGGGGCCGTCTTCGCGCACCGCGAAATCCTCGACGTAGCCCTCGTCCTTAAGCACCTGGGCGATGGAAATCTTAAGTTTGGAGCTGGGCATGCTCGTCTCCACGTGCCCGACCAACTGGGCATTCCGGATACGGGTCAGCATGTCTGCAATCGGATCGCTCATACTCATCGCGGACTCCTCACCAGCTCGCCTTGATCACGCCCGGCACCTCGCCGTGCAGCGCGAGTTCGCGCAGCTTGCTGCGCCCGAGGCCGAACTTCCGGTACACGCCGCGCGGCCGCCCGGTCAGGGCGCAACGGTTGCGCAGTCGAACCGGCGAAGAATCGCGCGGCAGCCGCTGCAGCTTGGCGCGCGCGGCATCGCGGTCCTCATCGGAGGCTTTCGCGTTGTGGATCACCTCGAACAGCGCGGCGCGCTTCGCCTTGAATTTCTCCACCGTCTGGCGGCGGTACTTGTCACGCAGCTTCACTGAGAGCTTGGCCATGCTGGTCAGCCTTTCTGTTCTTGCATGTTCGGATCTTGCTGTTTCGAATCCGGCTTCACCTGGTCCACCCGGAACGGGAAGCGGAACGCCGTGAGCAGCGCGCGCGCCTCGTCGTCGGTTTTCGCCGTCGTGTTGATGGCAATGTCCATGCCCCGGATAGCGTCGATCTTGTCGTACTCGATCTCGGGAAAGATGATCTGTTCCTTGATGCCCAAGCTGTAGCTGCCGCGGCCGTCGAAGGCGCGGTTGGACACGCCCCGAAAGTCGCGGATTCGCGGGATCGCGATGCTCACCAGGCGGTCGAAGAATTCGTACATCCGTGCGCCGCGCAGGGTCACCATGCAGCCGACGGGGTATCCGGCGCGCACCTTGAAATTCGCGATCGACTTGCGAGTCTTGGTCACCACCGGCTTCTGGCCGGCGATCCTGGTCATGTCGCCGACCGCGTGATCGAGCACCTTCTTGTCGTTCACCGATTCGCCGACGCCCATGTTGAGCGTGATCTTCTTGATGCGCGGCACCTGCATCACGGTGGTATAGCCGAATTTCTTCATCAGATCGGGCACGATCTTGTCGCGATACTGGATCGCGAGCCGCGCCGGCGACGCGGGAATCTTCGGGCCGGTCTCTTTCGCCGGAGCCAGGACAGCATCCTTCTTCGCCGGCGCCTCTTTCCTTGGCGCCTTCGGCTGCTGCTGCACTTCCTGCCGCTTGGGCTTTACGTCCTTGTCTTTGTCCTTTGCCATGGCCTGTCCTTACGCGTCCACCTGCTCGCCGTTCGATCGGAAAACCCGCACCTTGCGTCCGTCGCCCAGCACCTTGAAGCCGATGCGATCGGCCTTCTGGGTGGCGGGATTGAACAGCGCGATGTTGGAGACGTGGATCGGCATGTCCTTGTCGACGATGCCGCCGGTGACGTTCTTCATCGGGTTCGGACGCTGGTGCTTCTTCACCCGGTTCACGCCTTCCACCACGACGTGCTCGGCATCCACCCGCCGCCGCACCGCGCCACGCTTGCCCTTGTCGCGACCGGAGATGACGACGACTTCATCGCCCTTCTTAATTTTCCGCATCACAGCACCTCGGGTGCGAGGGAAACGATTTTCATGAAACGCTCGGTGCGCAGTTCGCGCGTCACCGGCCCGAAGATGCGGGTTCCGATCGGCTCCAGCTTGGCGGTGAGCAGCACCACCGCGTTCGAATCGAAGCGCACCAGCGAGCCGTCGCCGCGGCGCACGCCCTTTGCGGTGCGCACCACCACAGCGTCATAGACCTCGCCTTTTTTCACGCGGCCGCGCGGCGCCGCATCCTTGATGCTCACCTTGATCACGTCGCCGATCGAGGCATAACGGCGCTTCGAACCGCCCAGCACCTTGATGCACATGACGGCGCGCGCGCCGGTGTTATCGGCGACATCCAGCACAGACTGCATTTGAATCATGGTTGTGACTCCATCCAACTTGTGCGCCCAGGACGCACAGTTTTGGATCCCCGCAGGTTACGACCAAGGGGACGAAAAGTACCTAATTTTAAACGATTTTCGATTTCTCTACAAGGCGCGTGACGGTCCAGGACTTGGTTTTCGAGATCGGCCGGCCTTCGGCGATCTCCACCAGGTCTCCTTCCTGGAACGTGCCGCTGGCGACATGCGCGTGGTACTTGCTCGATCGGGTAATGATCTTGCCGAAGGTCGCGTGCTTCACGCGGCGCTCGACCTGCACCACCACGGTCTTCTGCATCTTGTTGCTTACAACGCGGCCTATGAGCTTGCGCTGGTTTTTGACGGGAACTGCGGCGGGAGCGGCCGGCTGCGGGGTAGCTGTAGCGTTCATTTTGCGGCTTTCTCTTTGACGACGGTTCGCGCGCGCGCGATGTCGCGCCGCACTTTCCTGATCTGGCTGGTGTTGGCCAGCTGCTGCGTCGCATGCTGCATGCGCAGCCCAAACTGCGCCCGCAGCAGTTCGTTCAGCTCCTTTTGCAGCTCGTCGCCGCTCTTGGCGCGAAGTTCATTGGCTTTCATGGACGTGGATTCCTTCTATCCCAGCATTCTGTGGACGGACGCGGTCCGGAACGGAAGTTTGGCCGCGGCCAGGGCGAAGGCTTCCTTCGCGAGCGCAGCATCCACGCCGTCCATCTCAAAAATGATCTTGCCGGGCTGGATTTCGCAGACGAAATATTCCGGATTACCCTTGCCGTTGCCCATGCGGACTTCGGCGGGCTTGCGCGATATCGGCTTGTCCGGAAATACGCGGATCCAGACCCGGCCACCGCGTTTTATGTGACGCGAAAGCGTACGACGCGCCGCCTCGAGCTGGCGCGCCGTGAGGCGGCCACGGCCGATCGCCTTGAGGCCGTATTCGCCGAAGGAAACCTTGTTGCCGCGCGTGGCGATGCCGGTGTTGCGGCCCTTCTGCTGCTTGCGGTACTTGGTGCGTGCGGGTTGCAGCATGGCTTAGTCTTTCTTATCCGCGTCTTCTTTGACGATTTTCCTGACCCGCTTGACCGTGGTCTTCGGCGCGGCCGCAGGTTCGGCTTTACTCGCAGCCTTTTTCCCGCCGTCCGGCCGCGGCCTGGCGGGAGCGCGTTTCGCCCCGATCTTCGGCGCCGGTTTCTTGACACGCTTGGGTTCGCTGGGCGCCTCGGGGTGCGCCGCCGCCGGCAACGCGGTGGTCAACGCGGCCTGCGCCTCACCCTTGGGTATGACCTCGCCCTTGTAGACCCATACCTTGATGCCGATAACGCCGTAGCTGGTCTTCGCCGCGCCCATGCCGAAATCGATATCGGCGCGCAGCGTGTGCAGCGGAACGCGGCCCTCGCGGTACCACTCGGTGCGCGCGATCTCGTGGCCGTTAAGACGCCCCGCGCTCATGATCTTGACGCCCTGCGCACCCAGGCGCATGGCGTTCTGCATCGCGCGCTTCATCGCGCGGCGAAACATGATGCGCTTCTCGAGCTGCTGCGCGATCGAATCGGCGATCAGCTGCGCATCCGTTTCCGGCTTTCGGATTTCCTCGATGTTCACGTGCACCTGCTGCACGCCCATGATGCGCCGCAGTTCGGCCTTGAGCGCCTCGATCTCCTCGCCCTTCTTGCCGATCACCACGCCCGGCCGCGCCGAGAAGATGGTGATGCGCGCGTCCTTCGCCGGACGCTCGATCAGGATGCGGCCGACGGAGGCATGCGCGAGCTTCTTCTTGAGGAAGGAACGAACCTTGATGTCCTCGGCCAGCATCCCAGCGAAATTGCGGTTGTTGGCGTACCACTTGGAGCTCCAGTTGCGGTTGACCGCGAGCCGGAAGCCGGTCGGATTGATCTTCTGTCCCATGGGTTCTCTCTAATCTCCGACCGTCAGGTAGATATGGCAGGAGTGCCGTAGCACCCTGTTGCCGCGCCCCTTGGCGCGTGCGTGGAAACGCTTCTGGAAGGAACCGCGTTCGACGTGGATCGTCTTCACCTTGAGCGCGTCGACGTCCGCGCCGTCATTGTGCTCGGCATTGGCGATCGCGGACTCGAGGAGTTTTTTCACCAGGCTCGCGCCCTTTTTCGGCGAGAAGGCGAGGATGTTGATCGCCTGGTCCACTTTCTTGCCGCGCACCAGGTCCGCCACCAGGCGGCCCTTCTGCGCCGAAAGGTGGGCGCCGCGCAATGTCGCTTTTGTTTCCATGGCGGCTCCTTACTTCTTGGCCGGCGCCGCCGGCGCCGGAGCTGCAGGTGCCGCGGCACCCGTGCCGATGCCGCCGCCGGGCGGCGGCGACTTGCCCGCCGCTGCCGCTTCCGCGGTGCGCTTGCCCGCTGCCGAGTGGCTCTTGAAGATGCGCGTCAGCGCGAACTCGCCGAGCTTGTGCCCGACCATGTTCTCGGTGACGTACACGGGAATGTGCTGCTTGCCGTTGTGCACCGCCAGCGTCAGGCCGACGAAATCGGGCATCACCGTCGAGCGCCGCGACCAGGTCTTGATCGGGCGCTTGTCGTTGCCGCCGCGCGCCTTGTCGACCTTCTGCATCAGGTGGTAGTCCACGAATGGACCCTTCTTAATTGAGCGTGCCATATTCCTGACCTTCCCTTATTTGGTACGCCGGTCGCGAACGATCATGACCTGCGTCCGCTTGTTGCGCCGGGTCTTGAATCCCTTGGTCTGCACGCCCCAGGGCGAAACCGGCGGACGCCCAGACGAGGTGCGGCCTTCGCCGCCGCCGTGCGGGTGGTCGATCGGATTCATCGCCACACCGCGCACCGTCGGCTTCACGCCGCGCCAGCGCTTGCGGCCCGCCTTGCCGATCGATTCCAGGTTGTGTTCATCGTTGCCGACTTCGCCGATGGTGGCGCGGCAGTCCACATGCACCTTGCGGATCTCGCCCGAGCGCAGCCGCAGCTGCGCGTAGGAACCCTCGCGCGCCAGCAACTGCGCCGAGGTGCCCGCCGACCGGGCGATCTGCGCGCCTTTGCCGGGCAGCATCTCGATGCAATGCACTGTGGTGCCCACCGGAATGCTCTTGAGCGGCAGCGTGTTGCCCGCCTTGATCGGCGCTTCCGCGCCGGAAAGCAGCTGCGCGCCCGCAGTGAGGCCCTTGGGCGCGATGATATAGCGGCGCTCGCCGTCAGCGTAAAGGAGAAGGGCGAGGTGGGCACTGCGATTGGGATCGTAGTCCAGCCGTTCGACGGTGGCCTGGATGCCGTCCTTGTCGCGCCGGAAGTCCACGATGCGGTAGTGCTGCTTGTGGCCGCCGCCCTTGTGCCGCATCGTGATGCGGCCATGGTTGTTGCGCCCGCTGCCGCGAGTCTGAGACTCAAGCAACGGCCAGTGCGGCTCGCCCTTGTGCAGATCGGGCGAGATCACCTTGACGAGCGCGCGCCGGCCTGGCGAGGTCGGTTTGACTTTCATCAATGGCATGGTTTACTCCGTCGCCGCAAAATTGATTTCCTGGCCGGCGGCGAGACACACGTAGGCCTTCTTCCAGTTGTTCCGGCGGCCGATGAAGCGGCCGAAACGCTTTTTCTTGCCCTTCACCCTGGTCACCGTGACCGAGTCCACCTTGGTCTTGAACAGCAGCTCCACCGCGGCCTTTATTTCGGGCTTGGTGGCCGCATCGGCGACGCGGAATACGTACTGGCGGTTCTTGTCTGCCACGCGGGTGCTCTTCTCCGAAACCACCGGGGCGAGCAATACCTGCATCAGCTGCTCGGCGTTGTACTTCTTCACCGCGGTCATTTGAACATCTCCTCGAACTTCGCCACCGCCTTCTTGGTCAGCAGCACATTCGGGTAGCGCACCAGCGCCACCGGATTGGCCTGCTGCGCGGAGATCACCTTGACGTTGTGCAGGTTGCGCGAGGACAGCGTGAGGTTGCTGTCCACCTCGTCCGTGATCACCAGCACTTCGTCGAAGCCCATCGCCTTCACCTTCTGCGCGAGCAGCCTGGTTTTCGGGTGCTCTACCTTGAACTCATCCACCACGCGGATGCGGTCTTCGCGGGCGAGCTGCGACAGGATCGACGCCATGCCGGCGCGATACATCCTGCGGTTCACCTTCTGCGAGTAGTTCTCCTGCGCGGTGTTGGGGAAGATCTTGCCGCCGCCGCGCCAGAGCGGGCTGGAGGTCATGCCGGCGCGCGCACGGCCGGTGCCCTTCTGGCGCCAGGGCTTCTTGGTCGAATGGCGCACTTCGCCGCGGTCCTTCTGCTTGCTGGTGGCGAGGCGCGCGTTCGCCTCGTAGGCGACCACGAGCTGGTGGATCAGCGCCTCGTTAAAGTCACGCGCGAAAATTTCGTCTTTGGCGGCCATGGTGCCCGCCGCGCCCTTGTCGTTGATCAGTTTGAGTTCCATGATCAGGCCTTAACCGCCGGGCGTACAACGATGTCGCGGCCCGCGTAGCCGGGCACCGAGCCCTTGACCAGCAGCAGCTGGCGCTCGGCGTCGATGCGCACCACGACCAGGTTCTGGATCGTGCGTTGCTTGTTGCCCAGATGTCCGGCCATGCGCTTGCCGGGGAACACGCGACCCGGATCCTGCCGCTGTCCGGTCGAGCCCTGGGCGCGCGTCGTGATCGAGTTGCCGTGCGTTTCGCGGTTCGAGGAGAAGTGGTGCCGCTTGATGACGCCGGCGAAGCCCTTGCCGAGCGTGGTGCCCTGCACGTCCACCTTCTGCCCGACCCTGAAGATCTCGACGCCGATCTTGCCGCCGACCTTGAGGCTGGTGACTTCTTCGGCCTTGGCGCGGAATTCCTTCAGGGTATGGCCCGCTTCCACGGCAGCCTTCGCGAGATGCCCGGCGAGGGGCTTCTTCACGCGACTCGCGCGGCGCTTGCCGAACGCGACCTGCACGGCCGAGTAGCCGTCCTTGTCCGCGGTCTTGATCTGCGTGATGCGGTTGTCGGAGACGTCGAGCACGGTCACCGGCTGGGCGTCGCCCTCGTCGGTGAAGATGCGCATCATGCCGACCTTGCGGCCGACCAGTCCTATCGTCATACGATCCTCTTCTCGTTGACCCCCGTTGATCCGGGGGCGCCGGCTCCTGTTGGCCGGCACTGCACTTCGTAATTCGGTGTTACCTAACCTTGATCTCCACGTCCACGCCGGCCGGCAGATCGAGCTTCATCAGCGCATCCACCGTCTTGTCGGTCGGATCGATGATGTCCATCAGCCTGAGGTGGGTCCGGATCTCGAGCTGCTCGCGCGAGGTCTTGTCGGCATGCGGCGAGCGCAGCACATCGAAGCGCGCCTTGCGTGTCGGCAGCGGCACCGGACCGCGCACGACCGCGCCGGTACGCTTGGCCGTGTCGACGATCTCGAGCGCCGACTGGTCGATCAGCCGGTAATCGAACGCCTTCAAACGAATGCGGATGCGTTGGCTTTCCATGTCTACTCAATAACCTTGGCGACGACGCCGGCGCCCACGGTCTTGCCGCCCTCGCGGATGGCGAAGCGCAAGCCCTGCTCCATCGCGATCGGGGTGATCAGCGTCACCACCATCTTGATGTTGTCCCCCGGCATCACCATCTCGGTGCCC
>SHXL01000179.1 GCA_009693345.1 Betaproteobacteria bacterium | reverse complement strand
GGTAGTCGGCGAGCGCCTGCGCATTGACCATCTTGATCGGGTCCTCGCTCCAATAGATGCCCACGTCGCGCAACGCGGCGGCGATCTCGAGTGCCGCCGGCAGGCTCCAGATCGAATGGAACTCGCACATCAGGTCCATGCGGTCGCCTACCGCGTCGCGGATCGCCTTGAATGGCGCCGCGCCGCGCGCCAAGTCGGCGCGCGCAATCGAAGTGCCACGGGTGGCTTCAGCGAGCGGATCGAACGGCCAGATCTTCATCGCCGATATGCCCATGTCGAGCAGCGAATGCGCCAGTTCGGCCGGGCGCTTCATGAACGCGATCTGGTCTTCGTAAGGCCCCTGTGCGGCTCCGTCCTTGGCGCCCGAATCAATCAGGCGTCGCCCGCCGGCCTAGTTATAGGTGTAGCCCGCACAGGTGTTGTAGACGCGGACCCTGTCGCGCACCGCGCCGCCGAGCAATTGCGCGATCGACTGGCCGGTTGCCTTGCCCCAGAGGTCCCACAATGCAATGTCGACGGCGTTCGCCGCTCGCATCTCGGTGCCAGTGCTGGCGAAGCCAAGATAGCCATTGAGCATGTGATGGCTGTGCGCCTCCACGGTACGCGGGTCACGCCCCAGAAGATACGGCGCAATGCCCTCGTGGACATGGGCGGCGACCGCCTGCGGACCGCGGAAGGTTTCGCCCAGGCCCACCAGGCCTTCGTCGGTGCGCACCTCGACGAACGTAATGTTCGGGTAGGCGCCGACGTGAATGGTCTCAATCGCGGTTATGCGCATGCACCGGCTGGTTCCTACAACCCCGCCTGCGAGACGAATTTCGGATTCAGGTAGGGTTCGATCGCTTCGCTGCCGCCCTCGGAGCCGTAGCCGGAGTCCTTCACGCCGCCGAAGGGCACCTCGGGCAGGGCGAGGCCGAGGTGGTTGATGGTGATCATGCCGGTCTCGACCGATGCGGCGATCGCGTTGGCGGTCTTCGCCGAGCGGGTCCAGGCGTAGGCGGCGAGGCCGAAGGGCAGGCGGTTGGCTTCCTTCACCGCGTCATCGAAGGTCTTGAACGGATTGATCATCGCCATCGGGCCGAAGGGCTCGACGTTCATCGCCTGCGCGTCGTTGGCCAGTTCGGTGATCACGGTCGGCTCGAAGAAATTGCCCTCCTCGCCGATGCGGTGGCCGCCGGTGCGCACTTTGCCGCCGTGTTTTTGCGCGTCCTCGACGTTGGCTTCCATGGCGCGCGTGCGGCGCGGGTTGGCGAGGGCGCCCATGGTGACGCCGGACTCCAGGCCGTTGCCGACCTTGAGCGTCTTCGTCGCCTCGACGAATTTGTCGACGAAGCTCTTGTAGATGCCTTCCTGCACCAGGAAGCGGGTCGGCGACACGCACACCTGCCCGGCATTGCGGTATTTGCTCGCGGCCATGGTCTTGGCGGCGACCTCCACATCGGCGTCGTCGAAGACGATTACCGGCGCGTGCCCGCCGAGCTCCATGGTGGCGCGCTTCATGTGCTGGCCGGCCATCGCCGCGAGCTGCTTGCCGACCACGGTCGAGCCGGTGAACGATATCTTGCGGATCACCGGGTGCGCGATCAGGTAGCTCGAGATATCCGCCGGCACGCCGTAGACCAGGTTGACGACGCCCGCGGGCACGCCGGCGTCGGCGTAGGCGCGGATCAGCTCGGCGGGCGAGGCCGGCGTTTCCTCGGGCGCCTTGACGATGATCGAGCAGCCCGCCGCGAGCGCGGCCGAGAGTTTGCGCACGATCTGGTTGATCGGGAAATTCCACGGCGTGAACGCGGCAACCGGCCCCACCGGCTCCTTGATGACGAGTTGATAGACGCCTTCCGCGCGCGCCGGGATCACCCGCCCATAGGCGCGGCGCGCTTCTTCGGCGAACCAGTCGATCGTGTCGGCGCCGGCGAGGACCTCCATCTTCGCCTCGGCCACCGTCTTGCCCTGCTCCATGGTCATCAGCGGCGCGATCGCGTCGGCGCGATCGCGCAGCAGGTTGGCGGCCTTGCGCATCATCTTCGAGCGCTCGAAGGCCGAAATCTTTCGCCATGCGGCAAAGCCCTTGCGCGCGGCTTCGAGCGCGCGGTCGAGGTCCGCTCGCTCGGCGTGGGCGAGGGTGCCGATCTGCTTGCCGGTGGCCGGGTTCATCACGGGCAGGGTGCGGCCGGAGGCAGCGGCGCACCAGGCGCCGTCGATGAAAAGCAAAGTGTTAGGGTACATATTGGCCTTGTCGGAGAGATTTTGAAAACGACCGTGAAGGGTAACCCGAAATGATGGCGCAGATAAGCATGCCCGCTGGAATCCGCTCCCGGATGATCCCGGGCATCAACGGCCTCGACATGCACGTATTCGAGGCGGGCCATGAAACCGCCGGCCGGCCGCTCGTGCTGCTGCTGCACGGCTTTCCGGAACTCGCCTATAGCTGGCGCAAGGTGATGCTGCCGCTCGCGCAGGCCGGCTACCACGTGGTGGCGCCCGACCAGCGCGGCTACGGCCGTACCACAGGTTGGGACAACCGCTATGACGGCGATCTCAGTTCTTTCCGCATCCTCAACCTGGTGCGCGACGCGTTGGGCCTGGTCGCGGCGCTCGGCTACCGCTCCGTGGCGCTGCTGGCAGGGCACGACTTTGGTTCGCCCGTCGCCGCGTGGTGTTCGCTCATCCGGCCGGACGTATTCCGGTCGGTGGCATTGATGAGCGCGCCCTTCGGCGGGCCGCCGCCGCTGCCGCCGCCGCAGTTGTCGCGTAAAGGCGTGGATCGCATCCACGACGAACTCGCCGCGCTGCCGCGCCCGCGCAAGCATTACCAGTGGTACTACTCGACGCGAGAAGCGGAGGCCAACATGCACCGCTGCCCGCAGGGCGTGCACGCCTTCCTGCGCGCCTACTACCACCACAAGAGCGCGGACTGGAAACGGAACCAGCCGTTCGTGCTCAAGGCGTGGTCGGCCACGGAACTGGCCAGGATGCCGGAGTACTACATCATGGATCTCGCCAAGGGCATGGCCGAGACCGTGGCGCCGGAGATGCCATCGGCGGCCGGGATAGCGGCCTGCACATGGTTGCCGGAGGAAGAGCTGCGCGTCTACAGCGCGGAGTACGAGCGCACCGGTTTCCAGGGCGGCCTGCAGTGGTACCGCTGCGGCACCAGCGGTGCGTTCAATGCCGAGCTGGAAATCTTCCACGGCCGCACGATCGACGTGCCGTCCTGCTTCATCGCGGGCAGGAGCGATTGGGGCCCTTACCAGCGCTCAGGCGATCCGGAGAAGATCCTGCGCGGCGCCTGCACGCAGTTCCGCGGCTTTCACGTCGTCGATGGGGCCGGGCACTGGGTGCAGCAGGAGCAGACCGGCGAAACGAGCCGGCTGCTGCTGCAATTCCTGCGCGATCAGCGGTAGCGCTTCCTCGCCAGCGCGGCACCCGCGGCGAGCGCCTTCAGCTTCGCGCGCGCGATCTCGCGGCTCATCGGCGCCATGCCGCAGTTGGTGCAGGGGAAGAGGTGCTTCTTCGGAACGTATTTCAGTGCTTTCTTGATGGTCGAACAGACCTCTTCCGCCGTTTCCACCTTGTCGCTTGCGACGTCGATCACGCCGACCAGCACGTCCTTGCCCTTGAGCAGTTTCAGCAGATCGACCGGCACTTTCGAGTGGATGCACTCGAGCGACACCTGGTCGAGCTTGCTCTTCGCGAGCGCCGGGAAGATCTGCTCGTACTGGCGCCACTCGCCGCCGAGGGTTTCCTTCCAGTCGAGGTTCGCCTTGATGCCGTAGCCGTAGCAGATGTGCACGCAGGTCTTCGCCTTCTTCAGGCCCCTGATCGCGCGGTGCAGCGCGGCAATTCCCCATTTGGTGACGTCGTCCATGTAGACGTTGAACGCCGGCTCGTCGAACTGGATCACGTCCACGCCGTCCTTCTCCAGCGCGCGTGCTTCCTGGTTGAGCAGCGCGGCGAAGGCCATCGCCAGCTTCACCTTGTCGCCGTAGTGCCGGTCCGCGATCGTGTCGACGATGGTCATGGGTCCCGGCAGGGTGATTTTGATTTTTCGCCTTGAATGACTTCTCATTACAAGGGCCTCGGTCTGATGGACGCGGCCCTTCAGCTTCAGCGGTCCCACCACCACCGGCACCATCGCGTCGTAGCGGTTGTTGCGGATCCCCATCTTCACCTTGTGCTCGAAATCGATGCCCTCGACGAACTCGAGGAAGCCGTGCACGAAGTGCTGGCGCGACTGCTCGCCATCGGTGACGATGTCGATGCCCGCATCCTCCTGCTCCTTGAGCCACAGCAAGGTGGCGTCGCGCTTTGCCTTCGCCAACTCCGCGCCCTCGGCCCGCCACGCGGGCCACAGCTTGTCCGTCTCCGCCAGCCAGCCCGGCTTCGGCAAACTTCCCGCGATCGTCGTCTCGAACATATCCTTATCCCTTTCTTACGCCTTTGCGCTTCGCGGACCGAGGAAGTACCACAACACCAGCCCCAGCAGCGGCAGGAGAATCACCGCGACGATCCAGACCACCTTCTTCTCATTCGAAACCGGGCTCTGCGAGATATTGAGAATCGCCCACACGTTCCCCGCGAGAACCAGCAGGCCCCAGACCCCCGGGAATCCGATATTCATCATCGATGTTCCGCTCTTTCGTACGGCGGCAAGTGTACGATAGACGGCGTCAATTCCAACTGCCAAGAATGAAAGCGGGGAGGGCATGATGAGCCAACCGAGAACAATACTTTCGACTGCGTTATTCCTGCTGCTGCTGGCGACCGCGGCGCTGGCGCAGGAATACCCGGTGAAGCCGGTCACCATTGTCGTGCCGGCCGCGGCGGGCGGGCCGACCGATACGCTGGCGCGGGTGCTGGCGGCGGCGATGAGCGAGCCGCTAAAGACGCAGGTGCTGATCGACAATTCCGGCGGCGCGGGCGGTACGATCGGCATCAACAAGGTGGCCAAGGCGCGGCCCGACGGCTACACGCTGCTGCTGTACCACATCGGCATGGCGACCTCGCCGGCGCTGTACCGCAAGCTGCCGTACGACACGCTCAACGACTTCGATTACATCGGCCAGATCGCCGACGTGCCGATGATGCTGATCGCGAAGAAGGCGACGCCAGCCGCCAATTTCGCGGAGTTTCTGCCTTACGCGAAGGCCAACAAGGACAAGCTCACCTACGCCACGGCCGGCCTCGGCTCCGCCTCGCACCTATGCGGGATGCTGTTGATGAGCACGATGCAGGCCGAATTCACGACGATCCCGTACAAGGGCACCGGGCCGGCGATGAACGATCTGGTCGGCGGCCAGACCGATTTCATGTGCGACCAGACGACCAACACGGTGCCGCAGATCAAGTCCGGCAACGTGAAGGCGTACGGCGTGACGACCAGCGCGCGCCTGCCGTCGCTGCCGGACATGCCCACGCTGCACGAGCAGGGACTGACGGGCTTCGACCTCGTGGTCTGGAACGGGCTCTATGTGCCCAAGGGCACGCCGAAGGCGGCGATCGACAAGCTGGTGCCCGCGCTGCAGAGCGCGGTGCAGAATCCCGTGTTCC
>SHXL01000178.1 GCA_009693345.1 Betaproteobacteria bacterium | reverse complement strand
CGGGTTTCGAGTTCGTTGACAAGGTGAAGGGCGGCGCGATCCCGAACCAGTTCATTCCCGCCATCGAGAAAGGGGTGCGCGGCGTGCTGCAGACCGGTTTTCTGGCTGGCTACCCGATACAGGACCTGCGCGTCACCGTCTACGACGGCAAGCACCACCCGGTGGATTCCAAGGAAGTGGCGTTCGTCTCCGCGGGACGCAAAGCTTTTCTGGATGCGCTCGGCAAGGCGCGGCCGATCATGCTGGAACCAATCGTTGACGTCGAAGTGATGGCGCCGGAGCACAAAATGGGCGACATCACGGGCGAGCTCTCCGGGCGCCGCGGCCACATCAAGGGCTCGGACGCACCGCGCCCCGGCACGGTGCAGATCCTCGCGCAAGCGCCGCTATCCGAACTGGAAAATTTCTCGGCGCGGCTGAAATCCATCACCGCCGGCCACGGCTCCTACAACCTGGAATTCAGTCACTACGATCCCGCGCCGCTGATGCTGCAGCAAAGGCTGGCTGCTGCGCACCGGCCCGAGGTGCACGCGGACGACTAGCGGTCCGCTGCGCAGCTTGTCACGGGCCGGGAAGAACTCATTTCTTCCTGCCGTTGTGCGCCAACCTGGAGCGCGCCGGCTTTTTCTTCGGCAGCGACGCGGGGTTCGGAATCTCCTCCGCGACCACGAACATGCCGCCCTGGTACTGCTCCGCGGTCGGGTCGCCGGGCTGCTCGCGCCGCAGGACTTCTGCCGCAAAGGTTTCCGAGTCATCCTGCGGCTTGTAGCCCAGACGGATCGCGTTTGAGTTGTCGTACCAGCTGCGCTGGTTGCCCGAGACGCCATAGACGATTTCGAAACGGATCTGCGGATGCTCGATGCCGATGGTGACGAGTTGGGCGAGGTCGCGCGGCGTGAACAGGATCGATAGTCGCCGCTTGTCGATGGGCGCCGGGCCGACGTTGCCGATCCGCATGCAGAACATCTGCATGCCGTATTTGTCGGCGTACAGGCTGGCGAGCGCCTCGCCAAACACCTTGGAAACGCCGTAGCGGCTGTCGGGCTTCGGGTAAACGCGGTGGTCGATAGTCTGGTCACGTCGGTAGAAACCGGTGGCGTGATTGGAAGTGGGAAAGAGGATCCGCTTGACACCGTTGCGCCGCGCGGCCTCGAACACGTTGTAGCAGCCAATGATGTTGGCGTTGAGAATTCCTTTCCAGGGGCCCTCGACCGAGTAGCCGCCCAGGTGAACGATCGCGTCCACGCCCTTGGTGATGCGCAGGGCGTCGGCCATTTTCGAGATGTCGGCGCGCAGGAATTTTTCTTCCTGGTTGATTTTCTTCAACGGGCGAAGATCGGAAACCTTCAAGGCGTACTTCCCCGCCAGCTCGCGGCGCAGGTGCGTGCCGACATCGCCCGCGGCGCCGGTAATCAGGATGGTTTTCATGGAATGGTCTTCAGGTTGCGCTCAGCTTGCTTCATGGAATTCATCGACGATTCGGTTGAACTCGGCCGGGCGCTCGAAATACACCGAATGCCCCGCCTCGCGCACGCACACCGCGCGGCCCCTGGGTGCCAGCGCGGCGAATCCCGGGCCGGCGGCCGCCGGGAACAGGCAGTCCTCGTCGCCGGTCAGGAACAGCACCGGCAGCGTCAGGTTCGCCAGCAGCGCGGGCGAGCGATCGCGCATCTGGAAGATCCTGCCGCGCACCGCGGCCTTGAAATCGGCCGGCGTAAGCTGGGAGATCTGCCGATAGAGCACGGCCGCAACCGGCTGCTCGCGCGCCATGCGCTCTCCGTGAGCGGACAGGATGCCGCGCGATTCCAGGTCGGCCATGGTCTTCGGCGCCCGCTGCAGCCATTCGGCGATCTGCGCTTCGGCCGGGCCTTGCAACTGGCGGAAGTCGAGCGCCCCCGAGGTGCAAGCCATCACCAGCGAGCGCAGCGTCCCGGGCTTGCGCAGCGCGTATTCCATGCAGGTCCAGCCGCCCATGGACTGCGCCACCAGCCGCACGTCTTGCAGCTGAAGTTCGTCGATCAGAGCCGCCAGATCGTCTGCATAGGCAGCGGGCGCTGCGGCGCCTGGCACCGCGCTCGAGGGCGTGAAGCCGCGGTGGGCGAACGCGACGCAGGTATGGCGCGCGGAGAAATGCGCCAGTTGCTGCCACCAGGACAGCTGGTTGCCGCCCAGGCCGTGCGCGAACACGATCGCCGGCCCCTCACCCATGACCTCAAAATAGAGGCTGCAGTCCGGCCGCTTGAGATATCCCGATCGTTTCATGTTCCGAGCAGAGCCTTTCGTGTCCAGTGTTCCGCGTTTACTGCGCCCTTCGGCGCCCGCCCCTTGAGGATCTCGGCGGCCTGCGCCACCGTCTCCAGCGATTGATGCTCGATGGCGGGCAGTGTCAGGCCCGCGGTATGCGGCGTCGCGATCACATCGTGGCGCGCGGCCAGCGCCGGCGTCGGCAGCTGGTCCGGGGCGCGGCCTACATCGATGGCGCAACCGGCGATGCGGCCCGAATCGAGCGCGCGCAGCAGTGCCGCTTCATCCACCAGGTTTCCGCGCGAGACGTTGATGAAGAACGCCCCACGCTTCATTTGCTGGAATTCCTTTTCACCCATGAGATTCTCCGTCTCGGCGGTTGCCACCGCGAGCGGCACGACAAAGTCGCTTTGCGCGAGCAGTTCATCGATCGGGGTCTGCTCGATATCCTTCACATATGGATCATTGATCAAGACCCTCATCCCAAGGGCCCGGGCCACCCGGACGAGCTCCCTGCCGATCGCGCCGTAGCCGATCACGCCCAGCGTGCTGCCGCGCAATTCCCTGCCCATCACCGCTTGAGGAATTTTTTTTGAATGATAAGAAGAAGCATGCGGAGTGACGCGGCGCGAAAGATCGATCATGAACCCGACCACCAACTCGGTCACCGATGTAACGAATCCCGCGCTCGCCTGCGTCACCAGCACGCCGGACTTGCTCGCCGCCGCCACGTCCACGTTTCGGATATCGATCGCGCAGCGCAGGAAAGCGGCCAGCTTTGGCAGGCGCTCGAACACCGCTGCCGGACTGGGGGATTGACGGTAGGAGACGATCAGGTCGCAGTCCGCGGCGGCACGAATCAGGGCATCGCCTTCCAGAGGGTTTTCATCCGGATTCAACACCACGTCCCCAAGCGCCTTCAGGCCGGCAAGAGCCCGCTCGCCGTAGTAGTTGGCAAGCGTATCCGGCGAGTGCGTCAGGAGGATTCTGGACATGAGGGGGGTTGAACGAGTATAAATTATCCATCCGTTCAACAAGAGGGAAAAATTGTCATGCTTCGCCGAAACATGCTGTTGTCCGTCGCTGCAGCAAGCCTTGCGGCCGCCTTCGTCCTGCCTGCCTCAGCGCAGCAAAAACAGGTCTGGAAGGCCTCCGACGTCCACCCGCTCGGTTATCCGACCGTCGAGGCCATCCAGCGCATGGGCAAGAAGCTGGAGGCGCAGACCGGCGGCCGCATCTCGATCCAGATGTTCCCGTCGATGCAGCTCGGCGGCGAGAAGGAGATGATCGAGCAGGCTCAGGTCGGCGCGCTGCAGATCGCGCGCATCTCGGTGGGCGCCATGGGGCCGGTGGTGGATGACCTGAACGTGTTCAACATGCCGTTTATCTTCCGCGACGAAGGCCACATGCGCAGGGTGATCGACGGCCCGATCGGGCAAGAGCTGCTGGACCGCACCTCCAACGCCCCGACCTCGCGCCTGATCGTGCTTGGCTGGATGGACGCCGGCACGCGCAACGTCTACTCCAACAAGCCGGTCAGCAAACCCGCCGATCTGAAGGGCATGAAGATCCGCATGATGGGCAACCCGCTGTTCGTCGAAACCATGAACGCGATGGGCGGCAACGGCGTGGCGATGGGCTTCAACGAACTCTACAGCGCGCTGCAGACCGGCGTGGTGGACGGCGCGGAGAACAACCCGCCCACCCTGCTCGCGCAGAACCACTACCAGGTCAGCAAGGTTTACAGCCTTACCGGGCACCTGATCATTCCCGAGATTTTCGTGTTCTCGAAGCGCAACTGGGAAACGATGTCCAAGGAAGACCAGGCGCTGACGCGCAAGCTCTCGCGCGAGGCGCAGATCGAGCAGCGCCAGTTGTGGGATGCCTACGTCGGCGAGGCCGAGACCAAACTCAAGGCGGCCGGCACCCAGTTCGTGAACGCGGACAAGAAGGCCTTTTTCGACGCCACGCAGCCGATCCGCGACAAGTACGGCTCCAAGTACGCCGCGCTCCTGAAGCGCATTCAAGACACGAAATAAGTTTTTTGAAATGATGCTCAAAGCCCGCTACACGCGGGCTATGGAGTGGCTTTACCTTGCCTGCGTCATCCTTTCCGGGACCGCGCTGGTGGCGATCACGTTGATCATCCCTGCCGGCGTGTTCATGCGCTACGCCATGAACGACCCCATGTCCTGGCCCGAGCCGGCGGCGGTGGTGATGATGGTGATGTTCTCGTTCCTCGGCGGCGCCGCGGTGTACCGCGCCAACGTGCACGTCGCGGTCGAGGCCCTGCTCAACGCGGTCAGCGCGAAGGTCAGAAAAGCCATGCTCTGGGGGGTGGACGCCTGCATGACGGTGACCGCTCTGTTCATGCTCGGCTACGGCGTGCGGCTGTGCCAACTCACCTGGTACAACACGATGGCTGAGTTTCCGGCATTGCACGTCGGCATCGTTTACATGCCGATCCCGATCGCGGGTCTGCTGACGCTGCTGTTCCTCATCGAGAAGGTCTGGGTCGGCCCGCCGCCGAAAACCTCCATCATGTACAGCGACCAGCCCTCGGACCTGGAATAACCATGGACATCCTGGTCCTGCTCGGCTCCTTCTCGCTGCTGTGCGCGCTCGGCGTGCCGGTCGCCTACGCACTCGGCCTTGCCGCGATCGTCGCGGCGTTGTACGTCGACATTCCGCTGGAAGCGGTGATGCTGAAGATTTCCGACGGCACCGACGATTTCGCGCTGCTCGCGATTCCATTCTTCGTGCTGGCCGGCGCGATCATGGCCGAGGGCGGCATGGCGACGCGCCTCATCAACCTCGCCAAGGTGTTCGTCGGCTTTATCCGCGGCGGCATGGCGGTCGTCAATGTACTCGCCAGCACCCTCTTCGGCTGCATCTCGGGCTCGTCGGTGGCCGACACCTCGGCAATCGGCTCGGTGATGATCCCGCAGATGGTGAAGCAGGGTTACCCGCGCGTGTTCGCCACCAATGTCACCATCTGCGGCTCGGTGCAGGCGCTGATGATCCCGCCCTCGCACAACGCGGTGATTTATTCGCTCGCCGCCGGCGGCACGATCTCGGTCGCGAGCCTGTTTCTTGCAGGCATACTCCCGGGACTGCTGTTCGGCCTGTGCCTGATCGGCCTGGTGCTCTGGACCTCGCACAAACGCCAGTTCCCCGTGTCCGAGCCGGTAGCGCTCGCGCAGATCCCGAAAATCGTGCTGGACGCGCTCTGGGGCCTGGTCACGGTGTTCATCATCATGGGCGGCATCCTGTCGGGCGTATTCACCGCCACCGAATCGGCGGCGGTGGCCTGCGTCTACGCGTTGCTCGTCACCTTCCTCCTCTACCGGGACTACAAATGGCGCGACCTGCCGCACCTGGTGCATCG
>SHXL01000177.1 GCA_009693345.1 Betaproteobacteria bacterium | reverse complement strand
ACTGAGCGATGCGATCGTCGGCATGCGCGTCAGCGGCGACGAGGAAACCGAGGGCCTGGACACGGTCGAACATAATGAGAAGGGCTACAATTTGTAGCGATGCAGCGCCGTGACTTCGTAAAATTCTGCGCGGCGTCCGCCGCCGCGGCAGGCTCGCCGGCGGCGGCCGTCACGAATGCCACGCCGAGTTTCTATGGGCGGGTCAAGCTCATCGGCGGCAGCGGCGCGCCGCTCACGGCGTCGGCCGTTCCCGCCGAGCGCAACCTGATTTTCCACTATCCATTCACGGCCACTCCCTGCTTCCTGCTCAATCTCGCGCATCCGGCGCGGACTCCGGCACGCCTGGCCACCGCGGACCGGCGCGCCTACGAATGGAAAGGCGGGGTCGGGCCGCGGCGCTCGATCGTGGCCTATTCGGCGATCTGCGCCCACCAGCTCGCCTATCCGACCAAAGAGATAAGTTTCATCAGCTACCGCAGCGAGAAAAGCCCGCGCAACAGGCACGGCAACGTCATCCATTGCTGCGCCGAGCACAGCCAGTACGACCCGGCCGATGGCGCGCGCGTGGTCGCGGGGCCCGCGCCGCAGCCGCTCGCCGCCATCCTGCTCGAACATGACGCAAAGACCGACGAACTGACCGCGGTCGGCACGCTCGGCGGCGAGATGTTCAACCAGTTTTTCGCCAAGTACGAAATCAAGCTGACGCTGGAAGGCGGCGCGCCGCGCGCCACCGCCGCGACGACCAGTGTCGTGCACGAGCTGGAAGACTACTGCCGGCAGCAGGTCAAGTGCTAAAGCGGGTGAAATGCTAAAGCGGCTGGGAAGGAGCGAGCCCTTTCCTCCTCCCGAATCGGCGCTGAGGGACCCCAACGGCCTGCTTTGCGCGGGCGCCGACCTGTCGGTGGAGCGGCTCCTCGCCGCCTATCGCAGCGGCATCTTCCCCTGGTATTCGGGCGACGAGCCGATCCTATGGTGGTCCCCGGACCCGCGCATGGTGCTGTTCTGCGACGAACTGAAGGTCTCGCGCTCTCTCGCCAAGAACTTGCGCAACAAGGGGTTTGAAATACGAATTGATTCCGCCTTTTCCAGGGTAATAAGAGCGTGTGCGGAACCGAGAAGAAGCGAATCCGGAACCTGGATAGGCAGGGAAATGCAGGCTGCCTACGTGGCATTGCACCGCGCCGGACACGCGCATTCCTTCGAGACCTGGCAGGAGGGCCGGCTGGTCGGCGGGCTCTACGGGGTGGCGATCGGGCGCGCGTTCTTCGGCGAATCGATGTTTTCCCGGGCTACCGACGCATCGAAGGTCGCGCTGGTCGGCCTGGTGGCGACGCTGCGCGCGCGCGGGTTCCCGATGATCGACTGCCAGCAGCGCACCCCGCTGCTGGCCTCGCTGGGTGCGCGCGAGATCCCGCGGCGCGGGTTTTTGCACCGCCTCGCAGCATTGGTAAACTATGCGGAATCACCGGAGAAATGGACCTGTGTCCAAGCTTAACGATCTTCCGCACGCGGTACTGCAGTTCTACGTGACTGCGCCCTACCCGTGCAGCTACCTGCCGGAGCGCATGGCGCGCTCGCAGGTGGCCACGCCGAGCCATCTCATCGATACCGGGCTCTACGGCGAACTGGTGAAAGCCGGATTCCGCCGCAGCGGCAACTTCACCTACCGGCCGCATTGCGACGCCTGCCGTGCCTGCGTCCCGGTGCGCATTCCGGTGCAGGAGTTTGTTGCCAGCCGTTCGCAGCGGCGCGCGTGGCAACAGCACACCGATCTCACGGCGCAGGCGCAGCCGCTCAAATTCCGCCTCGAGCACTACGCGCTTTACCTGCGCTATCAGTCGCGGCGCCATTCCGGCGGTGGCATGGACAACGACAGCCGCGACCAGTACTCGCACTTCCTGCTGCAGAGCCGGGTAGACACGCGCCTCATGGAATTCCGCGACAACGGGCAGCTGGTGATGGTATCGATCGTGGACTACCTGCCCGATGGCCTGTCGTCGGTCTATACCTTCTACGATCCGGAGCGCAGGAACGCGAGTTACGGCACCTACAACGTGATCTGGCAGATCGAAGCCTGCCGCACGCTGGAACTGCCCTACCTGTATCTCGGCTACTGGATCAAGGAAAGCCCGAAGATGGCTTATAAATCCCGCTTCGGGCCGATCGAAGGCTTCGTCGGCGGCGCGTGGCGCCGCCTTGCGCCCGAGGACCTGGAATGAGAGCTTAGTGCTGTACGCGCTTGCACGCCCTCTGCTCTTTGCGCTCGATCCCGAAACCGCCCATCACCTCGCGCTTCAATTCTCCGGTTTAGCGGGACTCTTTTCAACCAGTCCGCCGCCGTGCCCCTTGGAAGCAATGGGGCTCGAATTTCCCAACCCGGTCGGGCTCGCCGCCGGCCTCGACAAACACGCCGAGCATGTCGGGGCCCTGTCCGCGCTGGGCGCCGGTTTCCTCGAACTCGGCGGCGTCACGCCGCGCCCCCAGCCGGGCAATCCGCGCCCGCGCCTGTTCCGCGTGCCGGAAGCGCGCGCGCTCATCAATCGCTACGGGCTGAACAGCGTCGGAATCGACGTCTTCACGGAGAATCTGAAGCGCGCAAAAGCAAAGACGCGAACCCAAACCGTCATCGGCGTGAATATCACCAAGAACAAGGACACCCCGAACGACAGGGCCGCCGACGACTACGTGCAATGCCTGGACAAGCTCTATCCGCACGTCGACTACGTTTCCATCAACGTGTCCTCCCCCAATACCGCGGGATTGCGCGACCTTCAGGACGCAGCCGCCTTGTCGTTCCTGCTGAACAGGATCCACCAGAGGCGCGAAGCCCTGCGCGAGAAGCATGGCAGGCACGTCGCGCTTGCGGTGAAGATCTCCCCGGACAGCAGCGACGCCGACTTGGTGCAGATTGCCGGCGTGCTGCGCCGCGAACGAATGGACGGCGTCATCGCGACCAACAGCACGCTGTCGCGCGCTGGCGTCGAGGACTACGCCAACGGCTTCCAGGCGGGCGGCCTTTCGGGCGCCCCCTTGCGCGAGCGCGCCACCCGCGTGGTGAGGATTCTTGCGGATACCCTGCAAGGAGAACTCCCGGTAATCGGCGTAGGCGGAATCCTGTCGGGCGCCGATGCAGTTGAAAAACTCGACGCCGGCGCGACCCTGGTGCAGATCTACACCGGGCTAATCTACGTGGGTCCGGGACTGTTCAACGAATGCATAGAAACGATTCGCGATGCTCATAGGCCTGCCTCGCGAAATCAAGGACGGTGAGTTCCGCGTCGCGCTGACGCCCGCGGGCGTCGGCGAGTTGGTCAAGGCTGGCCACGAAGTCACCGTGGAGCCGGGTGCCGGTTTGGGCGCTGGTTTTCCCGATGAAGAATTTTCAAGAGAGAAGGCAAAAACAGGCAACCCCTGGGACGCCGAACTCATCATCAAGGTCAAGGAATTGCAGGAAGCGGAATACCGCCTGCCGCGCACAGGGCAAACGATCTTCAGCTTCCAGCACTTCGGCCCCGAGCCGGCCTTGCTCGATGCGGCGCTGGCGAGCGGCGCCACCTTCATCGCCTTCGAAAGCGTGGGCCAGGACGACGGCAGCCTGCCGATCCTCGCCCCGATGTCGGCCATCGCCGGGCGGCTCGCGGTGCAGGTCGGCGCCTGGTGCCTGCAGAAGCACAACGGCGGCAGCGGCGTGCTGCTGCCGGGCGCCGCCGGCGTGCCGCCCGGGAAGGTGGTGATCCTGGGTGCGGGCAATGTCGGCTCGAACGCCCTTGCCGTCGCACACGGCATTGGGGCCGAGGCCACAGTGTTCGCGAAAAGCGATCGCCGTTTTTCTTTTTTAGGAAAGGAATTTCAGAACGTGAAGTTCAAAACCGGAACCCAAGATCTCCCCACAGACCTGTCATCTGCCGACCTCGTCATCGGCGGAGTCCTGACACCCGGCCAGATGTCGCCGAAACTCCTCACGCGCGCCATGCTGCGCTCGATGCGCCCGGGATCGGCGCTGGTGGACGTAAGTATCGACCAGGGCGGCATCGCGGAGACCTCGCGCCCGACCAGCCACAGCGCCCCGATCTACATCGAGGAAAGGGTGGTGCACTACTGCGTGCCGAACATGCCCGCCGCCGCGTCACGCACCGCGAGCTTCGCACTGGAGAAGGCGGTTTTGCCCTTTGTCTTTGAGATTGGCAGGAATTTCTTTTCAGATTCACTCAAGACCGGGATTCAAGTCAAGAACAGCAAATTGACCCATGCGTTCCTCGCCCGCGACACCGGGCGCCCCTTTCATCCGCTATGAAACGCATCGCGTTTCATCCTTCATGAAGCGAACAGCGGTGGCCCTGATCGACGAAGCGCGCTGCATCGGTTGCACGCGCTGCATCGATGCCTGCCCGGTGGATGCGATCGCTGGCGCGCAAGGACTCATGCACACCGTCGTCGCCGCCTGGTGCACCGGCTGCGAACTGTGCCTGCCGCCCTGCCCCGTGGATTGCATCGATCTTGTGGCGCCACCGGGTCCCTGGACCGCAACGGATGCGAGGGGCGCGAAACAGCGGGCTGCGTACCGAAAGAACAGAATTTCCGAAGAAAGGCCGAAGACCACTTCAGGCGACCGCAAAGCGGTGATTGCGGCCGCGCTGAAGAAGAAGACCCGCGCATGAATCCACAGAAGCGGCGCGAGATCTTCGAGCGCTTCCGGGCCGCGAATCCGCACCCGAAGACCGAACTCGTCTACCGCACGCCGTTCGAACTGCTGGTATCGGTGGTGCTCTCGGCGCAGGCGACCGACAAGTCGGTGAACCTAGCCACGGAGAAACTCTTTCCTGTTGCGAACACTCCCGGGAAGATTCTGGAAATGGGAGAAGAAAAGCTGACCGGTTACATCAAGACCATAGGCCTTTTTCGCACCAAAGCGAAGAACGTGATCGGACTTTCCAAAATCATCCTCGAAGCCTATGGCGGTGAAGTCCCCCGGACCCGGGAACAGCTGGAGAGCCTTCCCGGCGTCGGGCGCAAAACCGCTAATGTGGTGCTGAACACCGCCTTCGGCCAGCCGACCATGGCGGTGGACACGCACATTTTCCGCGTCGCCAACCGCACCGGCCTGGGGCCCGGCAAGGACCCGCTGGAAGTAGAGCAGAAGCTCCTGAAATTCACGCCGCCCGAATTCCTGATGCACGCGCACCACTGGCTGATCCTGCACGGGCGCTACACCTGCGTCGCGCGCACGCCGAAATGCCCGGAATGTATGATCAAGGATCTTTGCGGCTTTAAAAATAAGACAAAAGTTCCACCGCCTTCAGGTGGATGAGCGCCGCTTCGACTATTTGGTCGAGCGCCACATGCTCGTTGGGGATGTGACTGTCGGACCCGTCCCCCGGGCCGGTAACGAGAATCTCGATGCCGTCGCGCGCGAAGTACCGCCCGTCGCTCGCGCCGACGACATTGAGGCGCTGGGCCGGCTTGCCGGTGACCGCGGCAATCGCCTCGCCGAAGGCGCGCACTCCCGCGCCCGCTTCGGGGGCGCTGAACCCGGGCGTGCCGGTGAGCAGTTCGACCGAGCTTGCGCCGGCTTTCTCGCACAACGTCTTCAGCTCCAGAAAGACGGCGTCGAAATCTTCGTCCGGCAGCAGCCGGCGATCCATCTCGATGG
>SHXL01000007.1 GCA_009693345.1 Betaproteobacteria bacterium | reverse complement strand
CGTGGCCGAAGGCCTCAACTCCAAGATCCAGACGATCAAGAAGGCAGCCTACGGATTCCGCAGCTTCGAGAACTTCAAAACCGCCATCTTCTTCCACTGCGGCGGCTTACAGCCCTATCCCGCAACCCACGCCAAACCCGGATGAACCGCTGTTTTCATCGTCCCCAGAGCCATGCCGCGCCGCGCACGCCGCTGGAGTCTCCATGCATCGGCGGCGCAAGCCGCGTCGCCATCTGGTCCGAAAATACGTAGGGCCGCCATAGTACCGGTACGTTGGCATACAGGCGCGGGACATTGGATATTCCACCGCCCAGCACAATAACGTCGGGGTCGAGGATGTTGATCACCCCCGCCAGCGCCCTTGCCAGCCGCTCCTCATAGCGGTCCATGTCCGGGTCCCTCTGCAGCGCGAGCCCCGACAGATACGCTTCGATGCACCCTTTTCGCCCGCAGTAGCAGTCGGGCAGAGGCAGATCTTCCTTACGCGGCAGCGGCAGCGGGTTATGCCCCCACTCGCCCGCGATCGCGTTCGGGCCGGTCAGCACCTCGCCGCGCACCACGATCCCCGCGCCGACGCCGGTTCCCAGAATGACGCCGAACACGACTTCGGCACCCTGCCCCGCGCCGTCCACGGCCTCGGACAGCGCGAAGCAATTGGCGTCGTTCTCGATCCTGACATCCCTGCCGAGCGATTTTTCCAGATCGCCCTTCAGGTCATGGCCGATCAGGCACGTCGAATTCGCGTTCTTTACCAGGCCTGTCACACGCGACAGCGCGCCGGGAATACCGAAACCGACTGTTCCGGTTTTTTTTGAAAGAGATTCGAATTCGAGAACCAGGCCTGAAACGGCGCGGATCGTCGCGTCATAGTCGCCCTGCGGCGTCGACACCCGTTTGCGGAAGATCTCCCTGCCCGCGGCATCCAGCGCCAGCAGCTCGATCTTCGTGCCGCCCAAGTCAACACCGATTCGTGTATAATCCGTTTTGTAGTTTCCGTTTCGCGTCATCCGGTTAGCGTTCCTAGTTGTGGTTAATTCCCCTCAAGGGTTTTGCCCCACTTAATTTTCTGCCTGAACCGGTTGGAAGCTTGCTTCCCGGGCCGATCATTCAGGAGAAATACCATTACTGCGTCATTCAATGCCCTTGGTCTGTCGGCCGAGCTGCTCCGTGCTGTCTCAGAGCAGGGTTATACCGAACCTACCCCCATCCAGGCGCAAGCCATCCCCGTCGTTCTCGCCGGCCGCGACCTGCTCGCCGCCGCGCAGACGGGTACCGGCAAGACGGCTGGGTTCACTTTGCCATTGCTTCAGATTTTGAACCAGAAAGGCGCGGGCAAGACAGTTCGCTGCCTGATCCTCGTGCCGACCCGCGAGCTCGCGGCGCAGGTGCAGGAGAGCGTGCGCACCTACGGCAAGTACAAGCCGTTGCGCTCGATCACCGTGTTCGGCGGGGTCAACATCAACCCGCAGATCCAGGACCTGCGCCGCGGCGTGGACATCGTCGTCGCCACGCCGGGCCGGCTACTGGATCACGTGCAGCAGAAGACCATCGACCTGCGTCACGTCGAGATCCTCGTGCTGGACGAGGCCGACCGCATGCTCGACATGGGCTTCATCCACGACATTCGCCGCATCATCGGCCTGCTGCCGAAGAAGCGCCATAACCTGATGTTCTCGGCGACGTTCCCGGAAGAGATCCGCAAGCTCGCGGGCACGTTCATGCACAGCCCGCAACTGGTCGAGGTCGCGCGCCGCAACACGCCGGCCGAACTGGTCGCCCAGGTGCAGCATCCGGTGGACCAGTCGCGCAAGAAAGACCTGCTCGCGCACCTCATCAAGACGAACAACTGGCAGCAGGTCCTGGTGTTCACCAAGACCAAGCGCGGCGCGAACCGGCTCGCCGACGCGCTCGAGAAGAGCGGCATCGAGGCCGACGCCATTCACGGCAACAAGAGCCAGCCGCAGCGCACTCGCGTGCTCAAACGCTTCAAGAACAACGAACTGCAGGTGCTGGTAGCGACGGACATCGCCGCGCGCGGCATCGACATCAATGAACTGCCGCACGTGGTGAACTTCGACCTGCCGCACGTTCCCGAAGATTACGTGCACCGCATCGGCCGCACCGGTCGCGCCGGTTCTTCCGGCGAGGCAGTGTCCCTCGTGTGCTTCGACGACCGGCCGCTGATGATCGCGATTGAACGGCTCATGACCCGCCAAGTGGAGCAGCGTGTGATCGCGGGCTTCGAGCCCGGCAATCCCCTCCATCAGCAACCTCGCGAACCTCAACCGCAGCGTGGTCGCCGGCCGCAGCATGGGCAACGGCGTCAACACGTGCAGCACAATCCGCGGCGCGGCGACAGCGGCAATGCGCGCCATTCGCAGGCCGGCCCCAAGCCGGCGCCCCAGCACCAGCCGCAGCCGGCGCATCGCCCGCACCAGGCGCCTTCCCCCGGCCCGGTGAGCCGGCCGACGGGCACGCCCGCACCCGCCCAGCGTCCAACGCAGTCGGAGCAGCGCCGACAGGTGCCCGCGTTGTTCAGCGGTCAGCGCCGCCACACGGGCTAGGCGCAGCACCGCTAGAATCCATGCCATGCGAGTGGCATGGTTCCTGTTTCTGTCGCTGTGGGGCGCGGCCGCGGCCGCGCAGACCATGTACAAGTGCACCGACGCGCAGCGGCGCATCACCTATTCGAACGAGACCTGCGAGAAGCAGGGGCTGAAGGACGCAGGGCCGGTCGCTGACCGCGTCACCTCGATGCCCTTCACCGCGCCGTCGAAACCCGCCGCACGCAAGGATTCCGCCAGGGCACCCGCGCCGGGAGATAAGGAAGACGTGGACGCGGGACGCGGCGGCGCGAAGATCAAGCCCGTAGTTCCGCTGCTGGAAAAACTCCTGAAGTGACGCCGGCGGGAAGCTACGACTACGTCATCGCCGGCGCAGGCAGCGCCGGCTGCCTGCTCGCCAACCGGTTGTCGGCCGATCCTGCCGTTTCCGTGCTGCTGCTCGAAGCGGGCGGCCAGGACGACTGGTTCTGGATCGGCATTCCGGTGGGCTACCTCTACACCATCGCCAATCCGCGCACCGACTGGTGCTACAAGACCGAGCCCGACGCGCACCTCGCTGGGCGCTCGATCCACTACGCGCGCGGGCGCGTGCTGGGCGGCTGCTCCTCGATCAACGCGATGATCCACATGCGCGGCCAGAAAGAGGACTACGACAACTGGGCGTCGCTCGGCAACAGGGACTGGTCCTGGGACGCCGTGCTGCCTGATTTCAAGAAGCTGGAACAAGACCTTTACATCGAGGACCCGCGGGTGCGGTGGGAAATCGTCGATGCGTGGCAGAAAGCCGCGGCCGAATGCGGTATCGCTCCGATCAGGTCGTTCAACGGCGGCGACAACACCGGTTGCGCGCCGTTCCAGATGAACCAGCGGCGCGGCCGGCGCTGGAGCGCCACGAATGCATTCCTGAGACCGGTTCTGCACCGGAAGAATTTGACTGTCTTGACGAACAGTGTTGTGACTCGAATTCGATTTAAAGATCTTCAGGCTCAGGGATTTGAATTTCTGAAAAATGGAGAAAGGCTTTTTGCTGAAGCGAAACGCGAAACCATTCTTTCGCTGGGTTCGATCGGTTCTCCCCAGATTCTGCAGTTGTCAGGGGTTGGCCCCGCCGGCCTGATAAATCGCTTTCAAATAAGACAAGTTCATGATCTCCCTGGCGTCGGCGAGAACTTGCACGACCACCTGCAGGTGCGCATGCAGTACAAGGTGAAGAACGTGCGCACGCTGAACGAAAGGTCCAACAGCCCGTGGGGCAAGGCGGCGATAGGGCTGGGGTACCTGTTGCGGCGCACGGGGCCGCTCACCATGCCGCCGTCGCGGCTGGGCGCATTCGCGAAAAGCGACCCGTCGCAGCCGACGCCGAACGTCGAATGGCACGTGCAGCCGTTGTGGCTGGACAAGTTCGGCGACCCGCTGCACCCCTTCCCGGCGATTACACCCAGCGTGTGCAACCTGCGCCCCACGTCGCGCGGCTGGGTTCGCATCCGCTGCGCGGACCCGTCTGCCTACCCGGAGATCAAGCTCAATTACCTGTCCACGCCGGAAGACCGCAAGGTGGCGGTGGACGGCATGCGCTTCACGCGCCGCATCATGGCGTCCAAGGCCCTGCAAAAATATGAGCCCGAGGAATTCAAGCCTGGTTTAAAGGCAAGTACGGACAAGGAACTTGAACGGGCGGCCGGCGAGCTCGGCACCACCATCTTCCACCCGGTCGGCACCTGCAAAATGGGCTCCGACCCGCTCGCGGTCGTGGACGACGCCCTGCGCGTGCACGGCGTGGGCCGGCTGCGCGTGGTGGACGCCTCGGTCATGCCGCGCATCACCTCGGGCAACACCAACGCGCCCACTTACCTGATTGCCGAAAAGGGTGCCAGAATGATCCTGGAGGCAAGGCATTGAACGGTCGGGGATCGCCCCCATCTAATTGTCTGGAGAACCTAAACCCATGAAAAGAATCGTCCTTCTCATAGCGACCAACTTCGCGGTAATGGCGCTGCTGTCCGTCGTCGCCAGCGTGCTCGGTATCGACAAGATGCTGGCGCAGAACGGCTTCAACTTCTTCGGCACGCTGGTGTTCGCGGCGATGTTCGGCTTCGGCGGCGCCTTCATCTCGCTGCTGATTTCCAAGTGGATGGCCAAGATGTCCACCGGCGCGCAGGTGATCGACGGCACCGAGGGCACGACGCAGTACTGGCTGGTCGACACCGTCAAGCGCCTGTCGGAGAAGGCCGGCATCGGCATGCCGGAAGTCGCCATGTACGAAGGCGAGCCGAATGCCTTCGCCACGGGTGCATTCCGCGATTCGGCGCTGGTGGCGGTCTCGACGGGCCTGCTGCAATCGATGTCGCGCGAGGAAGTCGAAGCGGTGCTCGGCCATGAGATCGGCCACGTCGCCAACGGCGACATGGTCACGCTCACCCTGATCCAGGGCGTGGTCAACACCTTCGTCATCTTCCTGTCGCGCGCCATCGGCTTCGTCGTCGACAAGCTTATCCTGAAGAACGACCGCGCGCAGGGCATCGGCTTCTTCGTCACTGTGATGGTGTCGCAGCTGGTGCTCGGCGTGTTCGCCTCGATGATCGTGGCCTGGTTCTCGCGCCGGCGCGAGTTCCGCGCCGACGCGGCTTCAGCCAGCCTGCTCGGTTCGCCGCAGCCGATGGTCAACGCGCTGGCAAGGCTGGGCGGGCTGCAGCCGGGCGAACTGCCGAAGGCCATGGCGGCCTCGGGCATCAGCGCCGGCCCCGGCGGCTTCGGCGCCCTCTTCTCAACCCATCCGCCGATCGAAGAGCGCATCGCCGCCCTGCAAGCCCGCTGATGCCCGGGCGGCGGTGAAGCCGCTCTTCTACTTCATCCTGCTGACGGTCCTCAGCCACGTCGGCTTCGTCGGCAGCCGCATCACGGTCTCGCTCTCGGCGATCGACCAGGGCGCATCACCCCTGGCGATCGGCGTGCTGATGGCGCTCTACGCCGTGATTCCGATGCTGCTCGCGGTCCAGGCGGGCCGGCTGGTGGACCGCGTGGGCGCTTTCCGGCCGATCGCTGTCGCCGGCGTCATCGTCGCCGCAGGCATGCTGCTGCCCTTCGCCTCCCACGAGATGCCGATGCTGTTCGTCTCCGCCACCGTCGTCGGCACCGCGTTCATGATGCAGCACATCGCCCTGAACCACGTCATCGGCAACCTCGGCGAGGCCTCGGCGCGCCCGGTGAATTTCAGCTGGTTCGCGCTCGGCTATTCGGTCAGCGGTTTCCTCGGCCCGCTGCTGGCCGGTTTCGCGATCGACCTGGCGGGCTATCGCGCCGCGTTCCTGATGATGGCGCTGCCCCCGGCCGCGGGCACGGCGCTGCTGCTATGGAAGCGTGGCGTGCCGGGCAGGCCCCATGTGCCGAGGGCGGATGCCGTGCAGCACCGCGTCGCGGACCTGCTGCGCGACCCTCGCCTGCTTCCCGTGTTCCTGTTCAGCGGCCTGCTCGCCAGCGGCTGGGACATGTACACCTTCGTGATTCCGATCTACGGCACGCGCATCGGCCTGTCGCCCTCGACCATCGGCGTCGTGATGAGCAGCTTCGCGCTGGCGACCTTCGTGGTGCGACTCGCCATGCCCTCGGTGGCGCGCCGCCTGAGCGAATGGACCGTGGTCTGCACCGCGCTCGCGATCTCCGGCATCGCCTATTCGCTGTTCCCGCTGGCGACCCAGGTGCCGTTCCTGATCGCCCTTTCGTTCTTCCTCGGTCTGGGCCTTGGATGCGCGCAGCCGATGATCATGGCGGCGCTCTACGCCGCCTCGCCGCCGGGACGCCAGGGCGAGGTGGTCGGCATGCGCACCACCATGATCAACGCGAGCCAAACCTTCATGCCGCTGGCCTTCGGCGCGGTGGGCACCGCGCTCGGCATGGCGCCCATCCTGTGGGGCATGGCGGTCGCGCTGCTTATCGGAAGTTTTCTGGCAAGCAAGCGAAGGTAAAATTCATCCATGCGACGTGCTTCCCTCACGCAGTTCCTCATCGAGCGCCAGCGCGCCGGCCGGATCAACGCCGACCTGCGGCTGCTCATCGAAACCATCGCCCGCGCCTGCAAGGCGATCAGCACGCGCGTCAACAAAGGCGCGCTCGGCGGCGGCCACGGCTCGGCCAGCAGCGAGAACGTGCAGGGGGAAATCCAGAAGAACCTGGACGTGATGTCGAACGAAATCCTGCTCGAGGCGAACGAATGGGGCGGCAACCTCGCCGCGCTCGTCTCGGAGGAAATGGAGGACGTGAAGCCGACCCCGACCCACTACCCGCGCGGCGAGTACCTGCTCCTGTTCGACCCGCTGGACGGTTCTTCCAACATCGACGTCAATATCTCGGTCGGCACGATTTTCTCGGTGCTGCGCTGCCCCCCGGGCGTGGAACCCGACGAGCAGGTCTTCCTGCAGCCGGGCCGCAGCCAGGTCGCCGCCGGTTTCGCGGTCTACGGCCCGACCACGCAGCTCGTGATCACGGTCGGCGACGGCGCCTACGGATTCACCCTGGACCGGGAGACCTTCACTTTTGTCCTGACGCAGGAAGGCATAAAAATACCGCAGGACACCGCGGAGTTCGCCATCAACGCCTCGAACATGCGGCGCTGGGAGCCGCCGGTGAAGCGCTACATCGACGAGTGCCTCGCCGGCAAGGACGGCCCGCGCGGCAAGGAATTCAACATGCGCTGGGTGGCCTCGATGGTGGCCGACGTCTACCGCGTGCTGTCGCGCGGCGGCATCTTCATGTACCCGCGGGACTCGAAGAACAAGGACGGGCGGCTGCGCCTCATGTACGAGGCCAACCCCATGGCCTTCATCGTCGAGCAGGCCGGCGGCAGCGCCACCGATGGCAAGACGCGCATCCTGGACATCCGGCCCAAGAAATTGCACCAGCGCATCGCGGTGGTGCTGGGGTCGAAGAACGAGGTCGACAGAGTCACGTCATACCACGCGAACAGCCAGTAAATTCAGGACTACAGGGGAAAATCCAGGAGGGGAAACCGCCGGAGGCCCGCGCCTCCGGCAGGGTGCTGCGAGCGAGCGGATTACTTGAGGTGCTTGTTGACCAGTTTCGTCATCTCGAACATCGAGACCTGGGCCTTGCCACCGAACACGGGCTTGAGTTTCTCGTCCGCGTTGATGTTGCGACGGTTCTTCTTGTCCTGCAGGTTGTGCTTCTTGATGTAGATCCAGATCTTCTTGGTGACCTCGGTACGCGGCATCGCGCCGGTGCCGATCACTGCTCCGAGCGCTGCAGTCGGATTCATCGGCTTCATGAACGCGGCATTAGGCTTACGCTTTTTGCCGGCTTTCTTTGCTTTCTTTTTCGCCATCTTTATTTCTCCTCTGAACGATATGGTCTTGGGGATCCCGTAAATCTTTCCGTCGTCGTCGGGGCAGCGGAGCCCGAACAATGCCGAATCTTGGGGAGCATGTCAATCGTTTCATAGGGTATTTCTGGATTTCAAGCTCGATTTCTCCTCTGCATCGAGCCAGGATTCGATTCCCTGCGCGTTCAATTCGATGTCGAGCGCGAATATTTCGAGCACTTTTTCACTCGGCAAGCGCCATCCCTGTCTTTCACGTTCATCGAGCACGAGCGACCTAACACCTTCCATCAAAAGACGTTTTCGCTCGGCGCCGGCGCTCCGGTGGCGCTCGCCCAGCGCGGCGTGCGCGTCGATCAGGCGGTGCAGATCCCCTGCGAGAACCGTCAGATTTGTCAGCCGGCCGAAATGCGCCACGTAGACCGCCTCCGGACCGTACGACAGCATCCGGTCGATGGAACGGTGCAATTGAGCAGGATCAAATTGCGACGGGCTGGTGGTCGGGAAGGAGAACTGCCGGCCCTCCTGGTCGAGCTCCCGGTAGGAGAGGCCGAAGGTATCGCCGGCGAAGATGTGGCCGGTCCTCGAGTCCAGGACCACGACATGGTGCCGCGCATGGCCCGGCGCATCGAGAAACAGCAGCTCTCGCCCCGCCAGACGCAGCGTCGCGCCTTCGGGCGTCTCGATCACCCGCGCCTGCGGCACGGGTAGGATTTCCCCATAGAGGCGGCGCGTCTCCCGCTCGCCGTAGATCGCCACCGTCGCCGCCAGGAGACGGCTGGGATCCACCATGTGGCGCAGACCACGCGGGTGCACCGTCAGACGCGCATTGGGGAACCGCGCCATCAATTGCCCCGCGCCGCCGGCGTGATCCAGGTGGACGTGCGTAAGGACGACATAGTCGACCTGCGCGGGCGCGATGCCTTTCGCGTCGAGCGCGGCCAGCACGTGAGGCGCCGCATGCGCCGTCCCGGTGTCGATGACCGCGGCGCGCCCCTCCTCTATGAGGAGGTGGATTGCAGTCTGTTCTTTGCGGTCGTACACGCTGTCCACGGCGCAGATGCCGTGGCCGTAGTCGAAAATCCCGGGAGGAGTCGTGCCGGTGAAAACCATGCGGCTATTATAGAATCGGCTCTCGATGAACATCGCTGACCTGAGGCAGGAATACATGCGCGCCGGGTTCTCGGAGGCGGACACGCACGCCGATCCTCTGGTGCAGTTCGAGCGCTGGTTCAAGGACGCGCTCGCCGCGCAGCTGCCCCTGGCCAACGCCATGACGCTTGCCACGGTATCGGCCGAGGGCGCGCCGAATGCACGCGTCGTCCTGCTCAAAGGCCTGGAAGACGGCGGCTTCGTCTTCTACACGAACTACGAGAGCCGCAAGGGCCGCCAGTTGGCCGAAAATCCTCTGGCCTGCCTCGTCTTTCTATGGGCACCCCTGGAGCGGCAGGTCCGGATCGAGGGTCGTGTCGAGAAAGTGACTGCCGCAGAATCGGACAAATATTTCCTGAGCCGGCCTCTGGGCGCGCGCCTGTCGGCGCATGCCTCGGCGCAAAGTGCGGTGGTCGCCGACCGGAATTTTCTTGAAAGCGCTTTGCAAATACAAAAAGCAAAGCATGGCGAAATTCCTCCCCGCCCGCCCCATTGGGGAGGCTATCGCGTCGTCCCCGCGAGCATCGAGTTCTGGCAGGGGCGCGAGAACCGGCTGCACGACCGGCTGCTCTACACGTCGGTCCGCGGCGCGTGGAAGATCGAGCGCCTTGCTCCCTGAGCCAGTCCTCCTGCTCCCCGATCAGGTTCTCGCGTTCCTGCGCAAGCACGGACTTGCCGCCGCCGATGAGGTTCCGCCCGCGGCGGCGCTCTCGGGCGGCGTGTCCTCCGACATCTGGCGGGTGGATCTGCGCACCGGGCCTGTCTGCGTCAAGCGCGCGCTGCCCCGCCTGCGGGTTGAACAGCTCTGGGAAGTGCCGGTCGAGCGCAACCGCTACGAGCGCATGTGGATTGAAACCGCGAACGCGATCATTCCGGGGGTGGCGCCGAAAGTGCTCGCGGCGGACGACACGGGCTGCTTTGCGATGGAGCTGCTCAAAGGCCATCCCCTCTGGAAGGCCGAACTTGCCGAAGGCCGCGCCGACCGGGAGTTCGCGGCAAAGGTCGGCAGCTGCCTCGCGCGCATCCACGCGGCAACCGCCGGCGATAAGGCGTGCGCCGGGAAGTTCGACACCGACGGGAATTTCCACGCCATCCGCCTCGAGCCCTACCTGCTCGCCGCGGGAAAAGTTCATGTTTCTCTTGCAAGACAATTGAGAGAACTTTCTGAAAGAACTTCTCAGACAAGGCTCGCGCTCGTCCACGGCGACATCAGCCCCAAGAACATCCTCGTCGGCCCCGCGGGCCCGGTGTTCCTCGACGCGGAGTGCGCGTGGTACGGCGACCCGGCGTTCGACCTCGCCTTCTGCCTCAATCACCTGCTGCTGAAGGGCCTGTGGGTGCCGGTGCGGCGCAAGGCCTTCCTGCAGTGCTACGACGTGCTCGCGGAGGCCTACCTCTCCGTCGTCGCCTGGGAACCGAGGGCGGGCATCGAACTGCGCGCTGCGACCCTGCTGCCCGGCCTGCTGCTCGCACGCGTGGACGGCAAATCGCCCGTCGAGTACCTCACGTCGGACTCGGACAAGGAATTCGTGCGCGGGATTGCGGCGCGGTTCCTGCGTGCGCCGCCCGCCACGCTCGCCGAAGTGAGGGCCGCATGGCAAAGATCCTAGAGGTCCTTGCACGCAGCGTGTGGGACTCGCGTGGCCGGCCTACCGTGGAGGTTGAGGTGGCCGTCAAGGGCGCGCGCGGGCGCGCCATCGCACCGGCGGGCGCATCCACAGGATCCGGCGAAGCCAAGAGTATTGAGGTCAGACAGGCAGTTCATGGCGTGAATACCGAGATTCGCAGCGCTCTTGTCGGAAAGCTTTTGAATCAGGAAGAAAACGACAAGATACTTGTAGATCTGGACGGCACCCCGGACAAATCTCGCCTGGGCGGCAACGCCATCGTCGCGGTGTCGCTCGCCTGCGCCCATGCCGCCGCCGCAGCGACGAAGAAACCGCTGTGGAAGTTTCTCGCCGGAAATCGGGCGGTGGCGATGCCGGTGCCCCAGATCCAGATCTTCGGCGGCGGCGCGCACGCGCAGGGGCGCATGGACGTGCAGGATTTCATGATCATCTGCACTGGCGCGGGCAGCTTCGGCGAGAGCCTGGAGTGGACCGCGGAGGTCTACCGCGCCGCCGGCGCGCGCCTGGCGAAGCGCAGCGCGCTCTACGGCGTCGCCGACGAAGGCGGCTACTGGCCGGCCTTCAAGTCGAATGAAGAAGCGCTCGCCGAGCTGACTGGCGCGATCAGCGACGCGGGCTTCGAGCCGGGCGCCGACGTCGCCATCGCGCTCGACATCGCCGCCACGCAGCTCTGGCGCGGCGGGCGCTATCACCTGGCCCTCGAGAACCGCACCCTCTCGGCGGACCAGCTGCACGCCATGCTGCTGCGCTGGATCGAGCGCTACCCGATCGTCTCCATCGAGGATCCCTTCGCCGAGCACGATGCCGAAGCGATGGCGTCATTTACGAGGACAGCGGGCGGAAAGGTCCAGATCGTAGGAGATGATTTTTTTGTTACCGACAAGAACAAGCTTTTGGATGGAAAGGCCATGGGAGCCTGCAATGCAGTACTCCTCAAGCCAAACCAAGTCGGCACGCTTACCGAGACCCTGGCCTGCTGGCGCGCGGCGCAGGAAGCCGGTTATGGCGCAATCGTGTCGGCGCGCTCGGGCGAGACCGAGGACGTATCCATCGTCCACCTGGCCGTCGGCTGGGGCGTGCCCCAACTCAAGGTCGGCAGCTTCGCGCGCTCCGAGCGCATGGCGAAATGGAATGAAGGCATGCGCATCGAGGAGGCGCTGGGCGGAAGCAAGTTGCCGTACCCGGCGCGGAAATTGTTCAAGCGACGTTAGAATCGACGCAGTCGACGGAACAGGAGGTCAGCGATGCACGTCTCACGCTCGGTGCAGTGGGGTTCGTTGAACGGCATGCGGAAGGTGGAGACACCCGAGCAGATGACCGAGGAGTACCGCTCGACGCTGCTTAAGATCGTCTACGCGCTCGCCTCCACCGAGTTCGCATCGGTGGAGCAGCACCACCGCTGGATCAACCAGGGACCCACCGCCGAGGACCGCTTCATCCAGGCGCAGATCGCCGCGGACGAGGCGCACCAAGGCTTCATCGACTGCCGCATGCTGCGCCACTTCGGCAAGGAGGGCGAGGACATGGCCGACAAACTCCTCACCCTGCGCATGGGGCAGCACCCGATCGCGGCGTTCAACGTGCCGATGGAAAGCTGGGTCGACGTCGTCGGTTTCTGCTTCTGCATGGACCTCGTCGCCTGGTATCACCTGCGCGCCATGGAAGACTGCAGCTATGCGCCGCTCGCGCGCGAGATGACCACCATGGTCGGGGAGGAAAAGTTTCATGCCTCCTTCGGCGCCCGGAGGATCAAGGACCTGGTGCGCGACGCCCGCTATCAGAAGCTATGCAAGGCGGGCCCGGCCGAAGCGCAGCGGACGATCGACAAGTGGTACCCCCACGCGCTCGATACGTTCGGTTCGGCGAATTCCAAGTTCAGCGAGCTGGCGGTCGCCTTGGGCATCCGCCGCTGGGGCAACGAGGAGCTGCGCCAGATGTGGCGCAAGGACATCGACCCGCAGATCGAAAAGCTCGGGCTGAAAGTGCCCGATGCGGAAAAGGGCCGGCTGATAAATTGAAGCGGGGGACTGACTTGGGCAGGCAACTGAAAGTGAATACCACCGAATACTGCAGTCACAGAGGAAACAAGATGATCCGGACTATCGGCCAAGTATTGCTTTCATTCTCCATGCTCACGATGGTGACCGCGTCGCCGACTGTGCTGGCGCAACCATGGCCATCCAAACCGATTCGCATCATCGCGCCATTTGCGCCCGGTGGCGGCGCCGATTTCATGGCGCGCCTCACCAGCCAGCCGCTGTCGGCAGCACTGGGGCAGCCGGTGGTGGTCGAGAACCGCGTGGGCGCCTCGGGCATCATCGGGTACGACCACACACTCAAGTCTGCCCCGGATGGTTACTCGATCGTGGTGGTGTCGACGACCTATTCGATCATTCCGAGCCTGTACAAGCTTCCCTATGATCCGGTCAAGGACATGCAGCCGATCATCCAGCTCTCGCGCGGCCCGTACATCATTGCAGTGCATCCGTCCCTGCCGGTGAAGAATATCAGCGAGCTGATCGCACTCGCCAAGGCGAGCCCGAATCCGATTCCCTATGCCTCGAGCGGAAACGGGGCCAACCTGCACCTGGTCACCGAGATGTTGACGTCGATGGCGGGCATCAAGATGCTGCATATTCCGTTCAAGGGCACCGGCCCCGCGATTACCGCCACGGTCGGAGGGCAGACTTCGGTGGTATTTGGCAGCATGTACTCGACGCTGCCTCTGGTGCGCAGCGGCCGGTTGCGTGCGTTGGCGGTATCGAGCGCGCAGCGCAATCCGGCGGCGCCGGAGATTCCGACCGTCGCTGAATCCGGACTGCCCGGTTATGACACCTTCGACTGGCAGGGCGTGGTTGGCCCGAAAGGGATTCCCCGCCCGATCGTGGATCGACTCAACGCCGAGTTCGCCAAGATCCTCCAGAGCAAGGAAGTGTCGGATCGATTGCTGGCAGACGGCGTGGTCCCATCGCCGAGCACGCCCGAAGAGTTTGGTGCCTTTGTTGGCAAGGAGATTGACGCCGTGCGCGGCATCGTCGCCCAGGCCGGGATCAAACTCGACTGAGTCAGAGCGAGGGTCACGTGGTCCGTTTTTCGCGTATATCCCGCTCGATGGCGCCGGCATCGCGCTCGGCAGCACTGCCATAGCCACCGCCGGCCGGCGTGCAGATTCTCAGCACACTCCCGCGCGGCAATGCGATATCCGCCGCTGCCGAGGGCAGCCTGCGTTCATCGGGTTGGCCCGGATTAAAGATGAACTGTCCCCTGGCGCCATCGTTGCCGCCCGCAATTCCGGCGGCAGCGACATGCTGGCGCTCTGACGACAGGCTGACGACGATGTCGTTAGCGAGCATGCGGTAATCACGTACCACGCCCATGCCACCGCGGTACTTGCCGCCCCCCGCGGAATCCGGCCACAGCGCGTAGCGTTCGATGCGCAGCGGGTAAGTGTGTTCAAGCGCCTCGATCGGCAGATTCGATGCGCCTGACGCATGCACCCGCACGGCGTCCATGCCGTCGCGATTGGCGCGCGCGCCCATGCCGCCGGCCATCGTTTCGTAGTCCACGAAATAGGCACCGCTGCGCGGGTCGGTTCCGGAAAAAATGAACAGATGGTGCGGTCCGCTGCCGGCCAGCGCTTTTTCCGGGAGCGCCTGCGTCAGCGCGGCCGCAACTACGTCTCCAAGCACTGCGCACGACACCGAGCGGCAGCCGATTGCAGCGGGCGCCACCGGATCGACCACGGTACCGGACGGGCCTTTGGCTTCAATCGTGCGGTAGTAGCCGGCATTGGCCGGCACCCCGGGGTCGAGCAGGCTTTGCGCCACGGTGTAAATGGTCGCGAGCACCGCGCGCGACGGAATGTTGCGCGAGGACTTGATCTGCTTGTCGGTCCCGGTGAAATCAAATTCCAGCTTGTCGTTGCCCACCGTCAGCTTGACGCGGATTTTGGCGAACGTGCCCTCGGTATCGCCGTCGATGCAATCCTCGGCCACATAGACACCGGGCGGCAGGCGCTTGATGGCGGCGGCAAAGCGGCGCTCCGTGAAGTTCATGTACGCCGCGATGGTGCTCTCGGTATTGGCGACGCCGTATCGTTTGAACAGCGCCTTCACACTGCGCGTGCCCACCACGTTGGCGGCAAACTGCGCCTGCAGGTCGCCAATGCGCTCTTCGGGCGTGCGTGAATTGAGCAGCACCAGGTCGAGCACATCGCGGTTAATCTCGCCCTCGATCATGATGCGCACCGGCGGTATCCGGATGCCTTCCTGAAAGATCGACGTGCAGACCGCCGCTTCCGACCCCGGCACCATGCCGCCCACGTCGGCGTGATGCGCAATATTGGCGACGAAGGCAACGATCTTGCGGTCGGCAAATACCGGCGCGATAAGGTTGATGTCGGGCAGATGCGTGCCGCCGCCGTTGTACGGATCGTTGGCCATGAACATGTCGCCGGGACGAATCTCGCCGGGGCCGTAGCGCTTCAGGATCTCGGCTACCGCACCGACCATCGAGCCGAGGTGCATGGGGATGCGGTGCGCGAGGGCGGTGATCTCGCCGTGGCGATCAAAGATGGCGGTCGAGCAGTCGCCGCGCTCCTTGATGTTGGGCGAAAACGCGGTGCGCATCAGCGTCGCCGCCATTTCTTCGGACGTCGCGAGCAGATAGCGCGCCATCACCTCCGCCTGGATCGGGTCCACGCCCCTGGCGCCCCTTGTGCCCCCCACGGCCTTGCGGGGTGTGCCCTTTGCAGCCATGGTCAAGCCCATCCCTTGACGCGCAGCGCTTTGACTGCAATGTGCAGATAACCGAGCTTGTCGTTGTGCAGTCTCGCGTGCGGCGGCACCACCGTCGTGGTATCCATCTGCTCGACGATCGCCGGGCCGGTGATGCGCGCATCGCACGGCAGCAGATCGCGATCGTAAACCGGCGTCACGACAAAACCGGTTTCCGGAAACCACACTTTGCGTTTCTCCAGAATCGCGCTACGCGTCGTACCCGGAGCGAACCGGCGGCGCTCTGGCGGCGGCGAGGGCCGCTCGACCGTCACCATCAGGCGCAGGTTGACGATCTCGACCGGTTGGCTGCGCATGTCATAGCCGTAGTTCGCCAGATGGCGCACATGGTAACGCTCCACCAGGCTGGCAAGGGATCGCGCAGCAAGCCTGCCATCCTTCAGGTCGAGCGAGAGCTCGGCGTTTTGCCCGAAATAACGCAGGTCGATCAGCCACGTAAATTTTGCGCGCGCGTTCTTGCCCGCTTCGCCAAGCAACCAGCCGGCGCCGCGTTGGCGCAGCTCATCAAAACCGGCATTGAGCGCCCCAATGCGCTGCGGCACTGCCCTGACCAGCCGGGTCAGGCTGAAATCGCCGCGCACATCGGCATGCAGCAGGCCGAGCGCTGACAGCAACCCGGGCCGCGGCGGCACCAGCACCTTGCGGATGCCCATGTTGCGCGCAATGTCGGCCGCGTGCAACGGACCGGCGCCACCGAATGCCACCAGGGTAAAGTCGCGCGCGTCGACGCCCTGCTCGATCGAAATCACCCGCACCGCGCCCATCATGTTGACGTTGATGATCTCGATCACGCCGGCCGCGGCGCGCACCAGATCAACCCTCAGGCGCGGCATCAGTTCGTCTTCAATCACCTCTTTCGCACGGTCTGCATGCATCGTCATGCGCCCGCCGAGCAGTGCCCTGGGATTGAGCCGGCCCAGCACCACGTTGGCGTCGGTCACCGTGGGGCGAGTGCCGCCCCGGCCATATGCCGCCGGGCCCGGATACGCCCCGGCGCTCATAGGGCCCACCTTGAGCAGGCCGCCGGCATCGACCCAGGCGATGCTGCCGCCTCCCGCACCGATGGTGTGGATGTCGATGGTGCGGGTACGCACCGGGAAACCCGCCATCTCGCGCAGGCTCTTCTTGGCCGGCTCGCCGTCGCGGATCAGGCACACATCGGTGCTGGTGCCGCCCATGTCGAATGTGATTTGATTGGCAATGCCGACTTCGGCGCCGAGACCCATGCAGCCGACCACACCGCCGGCCGGGCCCGAAAAGAAGGTGTTGACAGGCACACGCCGCACCGCGCTCGGCGTCACCGCGCCGCCGTTCGACTGCATTACCCGCGGGGCAATCCGTATTCCGAGGTCGGCAACCCCGCGCTCGAAGCTTTCAAGGTAGCGGTCCATCACCGGCATCAGGCTGGCATTGACCACCGTCGTGGCAAACCGTTCGAACTCCCGGAACTCCGGCAAGACTTCTGACGAGGCGCACATATAGGCGTCCGGCCAGAGCTCCCTGACCAGTTCGGCGGTGCGCCGCTCGTGCGCCGGATTGGCATACGAGTGCATCATGCAGATGGCGACGGCTTCAACATTCTTCGCGCGCAGAGCCTGAACCGCCTGGCGCACATCGGCTTCGGCAAGCGGAGTGACTTCGGTGCCGTCGTTGGCAATCCGCCCGGCGACTTCCATGCGGCAATCGCGCAGTGCGGGCGGTACCGGTTTGAGAATGTCGAGGTTGAAATTATGCGGCCGTCGCTGGCGCGCCAGCTCCAGAATGTCGCCAAAGCCGCTCGTGGTGATCATGCCGGTGCGCGCGCATTTGCCTTCGAGCACGGCATTCGTGCCCAGCGTCGTGCCGAGAACCAGAAAGGCGACCTGGTCACGTGGCAACTGCGCCAGATCGAGTATCTCGGCAATTCCGTCAAGCACCGCTTTGGCCGGATCGCCAGTGGTCGTGGGCAGCTTGTGGCAGATGTACTGCCCGCTTCCCAACTCGCACAGCACCAGGTCTGTAAAGGTGCCGCCGGTGTCGATGCCGATCCAGATTTTCTTCAACGCACCGCTCTGGCCGTGCGCATCCGGGCGATAGCGGCGTCGATGTCGCTTGCGTGTCGTCGCGCGAAATTGATGCGCAGATGCCCCTCGCCGCCCGGGCCGAACGCGGAACCGGGCAGGGTGCTCACCCTGGCGTGCTCCAGAAAGAACGCCGAGCATTCCTGATCCGTCATGCCCAGGGCGGAGATGTCCGGAAAACAGAAAATGCCGCCATCGGGAACACTGCAGCGCACCCCGGGAATGCTGTTGAGCCCGGCGACCAGTTGCGCGCGGCGCTGCTCAAGGATGAGGATGTATTGCTCGAGATCCTGCTGCGGGCCATTGAGCGCGGCCGCCGCGGCTTTTTGCGCGAAGGCGCAGGCACAGGTCACGGAGTGGCCGTGGATCTTCAGCATGTTGCGCAGCACGTGCTTTGGCCCGGTCACATAGCCGACACGCCAACCGGTCATCGCATAGGCCTTGGAGAAGCCGTTGAAGGTCAGGGTACGCTCGACCATGCCGGGGAGCGACGCAATGCTGACATGGCGCGCGCTGCCGAACACCATCCGTTCATAAATCTCGTCGGACAGCACCAGCAGGTCATGGCGCTGGGCCAGTTCCGCAATCGCCTCGAGCGTATCGAGCCCGAGCACGGCGCCGGCCGGATTGCCGGGCGAGTTGAGCATGATGGCGCGGGTTCTGGGCGTGATCCGGGCGGCCAGTGCCGCCGGGTCCACGCGAAAACCGCCTTCAGCGTAGGTGGGCACGTGGACCGGAACAGCGCCCGCCAGGACGAAGCAGGCATCGTAGGTCACCCAGGTGGGGGTCGGAATGAGCACCTCGTCGCCCGCATTGAAACAGGCCTGCGCCGCGACAAAGATGCCTTCCTTCACACCAACAGTTACGACTACGCCATCGGCGCTCGTCACTATGCCGTTCTCGCGCGCCAGCTTGACGGCGATCGCCTCTCGCAATTCGGGCAGGCCGGCACTGACGGTGTACGTGATGTAGGTGCCATCTTCGTCGAGGGCTGCCTTGCCGGCCGCCTTGATGTAGGCGGGAGTATCGAAGTCGGGCGTGCCGGTCGCAAGCCCGATGACATGCTGCCCGGCAGCGCGCATCTGTTTGACGCGATCAGTCATCGCAAGGGTGGCTGAAGGCGAAATTGCCACGACTCTGTCTGATTGCCACGCGTGGGTCATTGTCCGAAGCATGTTCTTTTCACCAATAGTAGCTCGCGACGCGACATAAACGCCATTGTGCGCCGCCGCGCCAGGGCTGACGGGTAATCGGGCTCTGACCCCGATTTCTCAGAGCGGCGTCAGGCCGGCGCTGGTGAGGCGGTAGCGCCGGTCGCAGGTCGCTGCGGCCGCTTCGGAGTGCGTGACGAGGATTCCCGCCGCGCCATGTCCCACGACCTGCTCGCGCAGCAGCGCAAGCACCTGGCGCGCGTTCTCCTGGTCGAGGTTGCCGGTGGGCTCGTCGGCCAGCACCAGTTTCGGCTCCCCGACCAGCGCGCGCGCGATCGCCACCCGCTGCAGCTCGCCGCCCGAGAGTTCTCTTGGCATGCTGCGCTCGCGGCCGGCAAGGCCGACCGAAGCAATCGACTGTTTTGCTTTTGCGTCCATGGCTTCTTTTTCCCGTCCACGAAGAAGCAAAGGCAAAGCCACATTCTGCAGAACAGTCAAATGCGGAAGGACATGAAACGCCTGGAACACGAAGCCGAACTGTTCGCGCCGCAGGACGGTCCGGGCATCGTCGTCCCGGCTGGTGATGTCCGCGTCCAGGAACGAAACTCCGCCGCAATCGGGCGCTTCGAGCCCGGCAATGATGTTCAGCAGCGTGGACTTGCCGGCGCCGGACTCGCCGACGATGGCGACGTACTCGCCCGGCCCGACGCGCAGGTCAACCGCGCCGAACACCGTGCGCTCGCCGAAGCGCTTGCCGACGCCAGAAATATAGAGCATGAGACCCGCATTCTAGACGGTATGTCCTAGACACCTTGGGGCCGCCTTGCTAGACTGGTTTCCCTAGGAGGAACGCATGAAAAAGCAAACCTGTACCCTGTTGGCCGGTCTGATCGCGACCGCATTCCTGTCGGCGCCGGCATCCGCCCAGCAGAAGGTCAAGATCGGCTTCATCACCACCCTGTCCGGGCCGCAGGGTGTGATCGGCAACGACATGCGCAACTCGGTTGAAATGGCGCTCGATCACCTCGGGCGCAAGATCGGCGGCCTCGATGTCGAAATCATCTACGGCGACGACCAGGTCAAGCCCGACGTCGGCAAGCAGGTGGCCGAGGAAATGCTCAAGAAGCACCAGGTGCATTTCGTCTCCGGGATCATCTGGTCCAACGTCATGCTGGCGGTCGCGCCCACGGTCACCGGCGCCGGCACGTTCATGATCGGCACCAACGCGGGGCCGAACCAGCTTGCCGGCGACCAATGCAACGAACTGTTCTTCTCCACCTCGTGGCAGAACGACCAGACGCCGGAGGCGATGGGCAAGTACATGCAGGACGCCGGCCTGCAGGATGTCTACGTGATGGCGCCCAACTACGCCGCGGGCAAGGACATGGTCACCGGCTTCAAGCGCTACTTCAAGGGCCGTATCGTTGACGAGGTCTACACCCGCCTCGGCCAGACCGACTACCAGGCGGAACTCTCGCAGCTGCGCTCGAAGAACCCGAAAGCGGTGTTCGTCTTCCTGCCGGGCGGCATGGGCATCCAGTTCCTCAAGCAGTATTCGGAGGCCGGGCTGCGCGGGCAGTTCCCGCTGTACTCGGTGTATACCGTGGACGAGCTCTCGATCCCGGCGGTGAAGCACGCCGCCCTCGGCCAGCTCGAAACCCGCTACTGGAGCCAGGACCTGAAGAACGAGGCCAACGTCAAGTTCGTCGGCGACTACAAGAAGAAGCACGGCCGGCCGCCCTCGTTCTACGGCGCGCAAAGCTACGACGGCATGATGCTGATCGATTCGGCGGTGCGCGCAGTCAAGGGCAACCTGTCCGACAAGAAGGGCATGACCGCGGCGATGCGCAAGGCCGATTTCAAATCCACGCGCGGCAAGTTCACGTACAACAACAACCACTTCCCGATCCAGAATTTCTATCTGCTGAAGACAGTTGCCGGCGCGGCGCCCGGTTCGGACCCGGTAATGGAGATCCAGAAGGCGGTGTTCACCAACCACAAGGATTCCTACGGCAAGGACTGCAAGATGAAGTGGTAGCCTCCGGCTGCTAGCATCGAGGGCGCGGAAATCCCGCGCCCTTTTTTTTGAGATGAACTACATCCTCATCGCCGAACAGACGCTGAACGGGCTGCAGCTCGGGGTGATGCTGTTCCTGCTGGCGGCTGGGCTGACGCTGGTGTTCGGCATCATGAACCTCGTCAATCTCGCGCACGGCGCGCTCTATATGGTGGGCGCCTACCTGACGACCTGGTTCTATCAGGCGACCGGTTCGTACCTGCTCGCGGTGGTGCTCGGCCTGGCGGGCACGCTCGCCGTGGGGATCGTCACCGAGCTGGTGGCGCTGCGCACGCTGTATGAACGGGACCACCTCGACCAGGTGCTCGCCACCTTCGGCCTGATCCTGATCTTCAACGAGCTCATCGCCATCGTGTGGGGCCGCGCGGCGCTCTACAGCACCATCCCGGACTACCTTTCCGGCCACGTGCAGCTCACCGACAGCCTGCGCTATCCGCTGTACCGGCTGGTGATCATCGGCGTCGGCCTCGCGGTCGCCGTGCTGCTCTGGTTCACCGTCTCGCGCACGCGCATCGGCATGCTGATCCGCGCCGGCGCGAGCAATCGCGCCATGGTCGCCGCGCTCGGCGTCAACATCCGGCTGCTCTACACCATCGTGTTCGGCGTCGGCGCCGCGCTCGCGGGCCTGGCGGGGCTGCTCTCGGGCCCCATCTATGCCGTGCAGCCCGGCATGGGCGAGCTGATCCTGATCCAGGTATTCGTCGTCATCGTGATCGGGGGCATCGGTTCGATCCGCGGCGCGTTCGCCGGCGCGCTGATCGTCGGCATGGTCGATACCATGGGCCGCGCCTTCCTGAAACCGACGCTCGCCACCGTCCTGTCGCCGACCGCCGCCGAAACGGCCGGTCCGGCGCTCGCCTCGATGCTGATCTATCTCCTGATGGCCGCGGTCCTTGCGTTCCGGCCGGAAGGTCTTTTTCCTTCAAGGGGATCGTGATCACAACAAGAAACTGGATTCTGGTGGCGATACTGCTGCTGCTTGGCGCGGTGCCGGCGGCCGCGGCGTACTTCGAGCAGCCGTTCTACCTCGACCTGCTGCGGCGCGTGATGATCTTCGCCATCGCCGCGGTCAGCCTGAACCTGATCCTCGGCTACGGCGGCATGGTGTCCTTCGGCCACGCAGCCTACCTGGGGATCGGCGGCTATGCGGTCGGCATCCTGGCGCATCACGGCATCCACAGCGGCTGGCTGCAATGGGGCCTCGCCATCGGCGCCTCCGCCCTCGTCGCGCTGGCGATCGGCGCGATCTCGGTGCGCACCAGCGGCATCTACTTCATCATGATCACGCTCGCCTTCACGCAGATGCTGTACTACCTCGGCATCTCGATCGAGGAATACGGCGGGGACGACGGCATGCGCGTGCCGGTGCGCAGCCAGTTTTCGGGCCTGGTCGATCTGAACGACGGCACGCAGTTCTATTTCCTCGTGCTTGGCATCCTCGCCGCGTCCTTGTTCCTCGTGCACCGGCTGGTCAATTCACGCTTCGGCATGGTGCTGCAGGCGATACGCTCCAACGAGGCGCGCACCCGCGCGATCGGCTTCTCGCCCTACCCCTACCGGCTGGCGGCGTTCGTCATCTCGGGTGCCATGTGCGGCCTTGCCGGCGCGCTGCTCGTCAACCACACGGCCTACCTCACGCCAGAATTCATGAACTGGACCCGCTCCGGCGAACTCATGTTCATGGTGATCCTCGGCGGTATCGCCACCAGCGCGGGACCGCTGCTCGGCGCCGCGGTCCTGCTGCTGCTGGAGGACGTGCTGCAGGGCTGGAGCCTGCTGCCGAGGGAGGCGGTGCGCGACCACTGGCAGCTCTACCTGGGCATCTTCCTTGTGCTGGTGGTGCTGTTCGCCAGGCGCGGCCTTGCAGGCCTGCTGCCGGGGAAAAATGAATAAGCTGCTCCTTGAAACGCGCGAGCTGCGCAAGACCTTCGGCGCGCTGGTCGCCACCGACGGGGTGGACTTCGACGTGCGCGAGGGCGAAACGCATGCCGTGATCGGACCGAACGGCGCCGGCAAGACCACCTTTATCAAGCAGATCTCCGGCGAACTGCGCCCGGACAGCGGCGAGATCCGCTTCGCTGGCGACGACATCACTGCGCTGCCCGCTCCGCAGCGCTCGCACAAGGGCCTCGCGCGCTCCTTCCAGATCACCAGCATCTATCGCGAATTCAGCGCGCTGGAGAACGTCGCGCTGGCGGTGCAGGCGCACGCCGGCCACAGCTTCCGTTTCTGGCGCGCCGCGCGCGAAGATCCTGCCTTGACGGGCCCGGCAATCCGGATCCTTGAAGAAATCGGGCTGGACAGGAGAAAAGACGTCCTTGCCGCCAACCTCTCGCACGGCGAGCAGCGCCAGCTCGAGATCGCGATGGCGCTCGCCACGCGGCCGCGCCTGCTGCTGCTCGACGAGCCGGTGGCCGGCATGGGCACCGACGAATCGCAGCGCATGATCGAACTGCTCGCGACCCTCAAGGGCGAGAAGACCATCGTCCTGGTCGAACACGACATGGACGCGGTTTTCACGCTCGCCGACCGCATCTCGGTGCTGGTCTACGGGCGCATCATCGCGACAGGTACGCCCGTTGAAATCCGCGCCAACCAGGAAGTGCGTGCCGCCTATCTTGGAGAGGACTCCTGATGCTCGATATCAAGGGTCTCGAGACTTCCTACGGGCTTTCGCAGGTCCTGTTCGGCGTTTCCTTGCGCATCGAAGCGGGCCAGGTCGCGACCCTGCTCGGCCGCAACGGCATGGGCAAGACGACCACCGTGCGCTCGATCATGGGCATGCTGCCATCGCGCGGCGGGACGATCACGTTCGCCGAGCGGCCGCTCGCGGGGCTGCCGTCCTACCGCATCGCGCAAGCGGGCATCGGCCTGGTTCCCGAGGGGCGGCAGATCTTTCCCAACCTGACGGTGCGCGAGAACCTGGTGGCGACCGCGGCCAACCGGCGCAACGACCGCGATCCCTGGACTCTCGAGAGGGTTTTTGATTTATTCAAGAATCTGGAAGAAAGAAAAAACAATTATGGCAACCAGCTCTCCGGCGGCGAGCAGCAGATGCTGGCGATCGGGCGCGCGCTGATGACCAACCCGCGGCTGCTGATCCTCGATGAGGCAACCGAGGGCCTCGCGCCCCGGATCCGCGCCGACATCTACCGCTCCATCGAGCGCCTGAAGGCCGCGGGCCTGTCGATCCTGGTGATCGACAAGGACGTCAAGGCCCTGATCCGTGTCGCCGACGTACACTACATGCTGGAGAAGGGTCGCGTGGTCTGGAGCGGCACTTCGGCCGCCCTCGCGGCGAGCGAGGACGTGCAGCACCGCTATCTCGGGGTCTGAACCATGCAACGCGAAAACGTCGTCGGACGCGCGAACGTCGAGGACACGGCCGAACTGGAGGCCTACTACCGCGATCTGGAGAAGCGCGACTTGGGGGCGCTCTGGAATGTCGCCAACGACATCGAGCCCTGGTACCCGCAGCCCAAATCGGTGCCAATGCTGTGGAAGTGGCGCGACGTCCAGCCCATGGTGCGCAAGGCCGCGGATCTGGTCACCGCGGAGAAAGCGGCGCGCCGCGTCGTCATGCTGGTCAACCCCGGACGCAAGGAATGGAGCGCCGCCGCGGGCCTGCTCTACACCGGCGTGCAGATCATGAATCCCGGCGAATTCACCTCGGCGCACCGGCACCAGGCCTCCGCCCTGCGCTTCGTGATGGAGGGCAAGGGCGCCTTCACGGTGGTGGACGGCGAACGCCTGACGCTCGGTGCGCGCGACTTCGTGCTCACGCCGAACGGCACCTGGCACGACCACGGCGTCGAGAAAGATGGCACGCAGTGCATCTGGCAGGACGGGCTCGACATCCCGCTGATGAATTCTCTCGACGCGAATTTCTACGAGGTGCATCCGCAGACCGTGCAGACGCCCTCGCCGCTCTCGCGCGACAACTGGACCAGGCCCTACTCGCCGGTCTTTCTGTACAAATGGGATTCCTGTTTTTCCGAACTGAGGAAAGAAAAAATATTCGAATACAAGAACCCCCTGACCGGCGGTCCTGTGATGCCGACGATGGGCGCTCGGCTGGAGTTGGTAAATTCTGAAAGTAAATTCAAAAGACACACAGGTAGCGTCATCTACCAGGTTGCAACCGGGCACGGCTGGTCTGACATCGGCGGCCAGCGTTTCGAGTGGGAGGAGAAGGACATTTTCTGCGTGCCGTCATGGACGCGGTACCGGCACGGTGCGCCACGCGAAGCGGTGCTTTTCTCGTTCAACGACTTTCCTGCGATGAAAGCCCTGGGCCTGTTCCGGGAATCGCATGATTAGTCAGGAGCAGAATGAACTGATGACGCGCGTCGGGCCGGGCACCCCGGCCGGCAAGCTGCTGCGCAACTACTGGCAACCGATTGCGCTGGTGGATGAATTGCAGAGAGACAGACCCGTCTTGGCCCGAACGATTTTGGGTGAGTCTTTTGTTCTGTTTAAGGACAAGAACAATAAATTCGGATTGCTTGACCGTCACTGCCCCCATCGCGGCGCGGACCTCGCCTACGGGCGCTACGAGGACGGCAAGCTGCGCTGCGTGTTCCATGGCTGGCTGTTCGACGTGGAGGGCAAGTGCCTCGAGACGCCCGCCGAGCCGAAGGACAGCCGGCTCTGCGATCACATCAGGCAGCGCGCCTACCCGGTCGCCGAGAGGAGCGGCATCGTGTTCGCCTGGCTGGGCGCGGGCGAGCCTTCTGCATTCCCGCATTTCGACTGCTTCACCGCGCCGGATGCCTACACCTTCGCCTTCAAGGGCTACTGGGACTGCAACTGGCTGCAGGCGCTGGAAGTGGGCATCGACCCGGCGCATGCTTCCTTCCTGCATCGCTACTTCGAGGATGAGGATCCCGCAGCGAGCTACGGCAAGCAGTTCCGCGGCAAGCCGCTCGACTCCGATTTGCCGATTTCCAAGGTGCTGCGCGAGTACGACCGGCCGGAGATCACTGTCGCGCGCACCGATTACGGCATGCGCCTCGTGACGTTGCGCAGGCTCGACGACCGGCAGACGCACGGGCGTTCCACGCACATCCTGTTTCCCCAGGCGTTCGTGATCCCGATGAACGCCGAGATGACCATCACCCAATGGCACGTGCCGGTGGACGATTCCGGCTGCTACTGGTATTCGATCTTCACCAGCTTCACCGCTCCGGTGGACAAGAACACCATGCGCGAGCAGCGCCTGAAAACCTACCCGGCACCCGGCTACAAGCCGGTCCACAACCGCGCCAACGGCTGGAGCTTCGATGCCGAGCAGCAGCGCAAGGCGACCTACACCGGCATGGGATTCGACATCAACATCCACGACCAGTTCGCCTGCGAGTCGCCCGGGCAGATCGCCGACCGCACGAAGGAAAACCTCGGCAGCAGCGACAAGGGAATTGTTCTTTACCGGCGTCTTCTTCTTGATGCCATCAGAAAAAATTCTCTTGAAGAAAGAACACTCATGATGCTCGATGCGGCACAGGCCTCCGCCCTGACCGGGCCGCCCGCGATCGACGGCATCGGGCCCACCGGGCGCTGGGACGACTACTGCAAGGAAGCCGACGTGGCGCGGCGCGGTCGCGCGCCCTGGGCCGCCAAGGCCGCATGAAGGAAATTCTCAAGGAGGTCGCGGACCGCGGCCTCGAGACGGTCCGCTTCGCCTTCGTCGACCAGCACGGGCTGGTCCGCGGCAAGTCCATCGCCGCAGCCGAAGTCGCGTCGGCATTGAAGAGCGGCGTCGGCTTTCCGAGCTCGCTGCTCGCCAAGGACACCTCCAACAAGACGGTCTTTCCGGTGTTCACCGCCGGCGCCGGCTTCGGCATGCCCGAGCTGGAAGGCGCGGCCGACGCGCTGATGGTGGCGGACCCGGAAACATTCCGCGTGCTGCCCTGGGCGCCGCGCACGGGCTGGGTGCTGTGCGACCTGCGGTTCCCCAGCGGCAGGCCAGTGCCCTTCGACACGCGCGGGTTGCTGCGGCAGGCGCTTGGGCGGCTCGGGGAGGTCGGCTTCGGCTACGTCGCCGGGCTGGAAATCGAGTTCCACGTTTTCCGCATTGTGGATCCCCACCTGCGTCCGGAGGACGCGGGCCAGCCTGGCTTGCCGCCGGAAGTGGGGCTGCTTTCCAGCGGCTACCAGTTGCTGTCCGAGACGCGCTTCGACCAGCTCGAGCCGGCGCTGGAGATCCTGCGGGCCAACCTGGAAGGGCTCGGTCTGCCGCTGCGCAGCTTCGAATGCGAGTTCGGCCCAAGCCAGGCGGAGGTCACGCTGAGCGCGCAGGAAGGCCTCGCTTGCGCGGACGCGATGGTGCTGTTCCGCAGCGCGACCAAGCAGATCCTGCGCCGGCACGGCTTCCACGCCACCTTCATGTGCCGCCCCAAGCTGCCGAACGTGATGTCGAGCGGCTGGCATTTGCATCAGAGTCTCGTCAAAGGCGGAAAAAACGCTTTTGTTTCAGAAACGGATTTCCTGTCGGATACCGGCAAGCAGTTTCTCGCCGGCTTGCTCGAGCACGCGCGTGCCTCCGCCGCGTTCGCCACCCCCACCATCAACGGCTACAAGCGCTACCGCCCCTACTCCCTCGCGCCCGAGCGCGTGACCTGGGGCCGCGACAACCGCGGTGTCATGCTGCGCGTGCTGGGCGGCCCCGGCGACCCGGCCTCCCGCATCGAAAACCGCATCGGCGAGCCCGCGGCGAATCCCTATCTCTACTTCGCCTCGCAGATTCACTGCGGGCTGGACGGCCTGCGGCGCAAGCTCGATCCGGGCGCCGCCGAACACACGCCTTACGAATCAAAAGCGGAATCCCTGCCGCACACGCTTGGGGAGGCAGTTGAATGCCTGAACAAAAGCAAGATGCTGCGCGATGCCTTCGGCACGGGTTTCATCGACTACTACTGCCGCATCAAGGAAGCCGAGATTGCGCGCTTCAACCTCGAGGTCAGCGAATGGGAGCATCGCGAGTACTTCGATCTGTTCTAGCGCACTTGGAACGGGGCGACTGGCAGGCCGCGCACGAGATCGTCCAAAAAGACGAGGAGTCGGCGCTCTACTGCTGGGCGCACGGCATCGTGCACATCATGGAAGGCGACCTGCCGAACGCGCGCTACTGGTACCGCCAGGCGAAGCGGCCTTTCCCCGGCACCCCCTCCGCACCGGTGGAAATCGCGGCGCTCAAGAGTGCGCTCTGACCGCCTACGGCTGAATCAAACGGGGTAGGACGGCACTGATCGAGTCGCGGAACACGGCGTCGGCGATATCGTCGAAGGGCGTCGGTTGCGCGTTCAGGATCACGATTTTCGCGCCGGCCTCGCGCGCCAGCTGCACCACCCCGGCGATCGGATAGACCTGCAGGCTGGTGCCCACGGACAGGAAGACCTCGGCCTCGGTGGCCGCCTGCATGGCGCGGTCAATGACTTCGGGCACCAGCGCCTGGCCGAAAGAGATGGTGGCGCTCTTGAGGATGCCGCCGCAGTCGCGGCACGGCGGGTCATCCTCGCCCGCGCGCACGCGATCGAGCGCCTTCTGCATCGGCGCCAGCATTCCGCAACTCATGCAGACCACCTTGCGCATGGTGCCGTGCACTTCCAGCACCTTGTCCGGAGAATTTCCCGCCATCTGGTGCAGCTCGTCGATGTTCTGCGTGATGAGCGCATGCAGCTTGCCGCGGCGTTC
>SHXL01000176.1 GCA_009693345.1 Betaproteobacteria bacterium | reverse complement strand
GTGGTCGCCTGGGAAGCGCGCGCCTCGCCGGGGACGAACACCTTGTAGACATGCACGAGCCCGGTCAGCAGGATCATCGCCGCCATGAAATAGACGAACGGCCCGACCGGGATCTTGATCACGTCGGGGGTGTCGCCATAGCCCGAGATCGTGTTGGCCTTGATCCAGACCTGCCAGGTAAGGAAGAACATCACCGCGGCGCACAGCGCATGGGCCGCGCGCACCACCAGTATGGCGCCGCGCGGCGGCAGCATGCGGTCGATGAAGTCCATGGTGACGTGCTCGTCGGCATGCGACACCAGGGGCAGGCCGGCGAAGATCAGCACCAGCAGCATCAGCTCGGTGACCTCGAAGCCGCCGCGCAACGGGAAATTGAAGAGATAGCGCGCCACGACGTCGACGAAGGTGAGCAGCATCATGCAGAGTAGGATCGCGGCCGAGGCGATGCCGAGGAGCGCATCGAAAGGGCGCTCCCACTTGTGTTCTGGTTTGTGCTCCGGTGTGCTCATAAACAAGGAGGGCGCGGGTTGCGACCGCGCCCTCCGTGGTGCCTCGCTTTCGCGTTACTTGCCCGCGGCGACCTTCTTCAGTTCCGCGCGGAACTCGGCCAGAACCTTGGCGCCGTCCACGCCCTTGGCGTTGGCTGACTTGATCCAGTCGTCATCCAGCTGCTTGGCTCTTGCCATGACATCCTTTATGAACGCCGGGTTAGCGTTGGCGATTGTCACGCCGGCCTTCTTGATTCCTTCCAGGCCTTTCTGGTCGGCGGCATCCCAAGACTGGCCGTTCGAGCGCGCGGCGTATTCGTAGCCAAATTTCTCGATGATGTCCTGGTCCTGCTTCGAAAGCTTGTTCCACTTCTCCTGGTTCATGAAGAAGCCGAAGGAAGAGCTGTAAAACCCGCCGGGGAAGATGGTGGCGTGCTTGAGCACCGTGTCCAGCTTGAACGAGACGATCGACTCGAGCGGGAAGAACACCCCGTCGGCGACGCCCGAATTGAGCAGCTCGAAGGACTCCGGCGCGGGTTTCACGAACGCGGATGCGCCAAGGATATTGCCGAACTTTTCGGCGATGCCGCCGCCCGTGCGGATTTTCATGCCCTTCAAGTCGGCCAGGTCGTTGATCGGGCGCTTGGTATTGAACATCTGGCCCGGGCCGTGCGTCCAGACGGCGAGCAGTTTGACGCCGTTGTATTCGCCGACCGTCTGGAAGTGCTTCCAGTGGATGCGGCTGAAGGCGACTGAATTGATTTCCGCCGTCGCGCCTGCACCGGGAAGTTCCGCGATGTAGGTCAGTGCATGGCGCGCAGGGGTGTAGCTCGCGGTGACATAGGACAGGTCCATGAGACCGTCCCTCACCGCGTCGAAAGTGCCGGGTGGCGCGGCGGGCGCTTTCGGCAGCGACTGGAACTTAACTCGCCCGCCCGTCGCTTTCTCGACATCGGCGGCCCAGTTCTGCTGCCAGATCGTCAGGTGGTGGGTCGGTGGCACCCACGACGAGAACGTGAGAGTGGTCTGCGCCTGTACGGGCAGCGCAAGCGCCGAGCCGACGAGCCCTGCCAGCGCCAACTTGCGGATCGCGAACATGAATTTCCCCTCCTCCGGTGAAGCGCTTAGTGTACCAGCGCTCCGGCCATTTGTGACACTGTTCACGTATTGCGCGAGGAGCGCAGGCAAGGTGCCGGGATTTGCGTTCAAATTTTTTCGGGCTCAGGAAAAAATTCGCAGCGGCGCAAAAAAATTCCGCTGCGGCGATTGTGTTCGCGAATCGATGCCGATATGATGCTCGCTCGCTTGATCGGGGAGGGCGAATGCCATCGGTGGTTACGAAATCGGATCTTGTTCATGCCGCGGCGCGCGCCGGAAACCTCAGCAAGACCGCGGCAGGTGAGGCGGTGAACGCGGTGTTCGACGCGATCGTCACCAGCGTGGCGAAGGGGAACCGGGTCACTGTAGTGGGCTTCGGCACCTTCCTGCCGCGCAAACGCAAGGCCCGCGCCGGCCGCAGCCCGGCCAACGGCAAGGAAATCAAGATCAACGCGAAGACCGTGCCCGCGTTCGCTGCGGGCCAGGGCTTTAAGGACGCCGTAGGAGACCGCTGAAGGTCTTTGAATTTGCGGGGATTGCCAATCGCTGGGCGAATTGGCAGAATCACCTGCGCATCATGGATTCACCTCTCATCCTTTCGCTGGACAACCACGGCGTTCCGCACCGCTGGATCAGCTGGCAGCAGGCGTGCTTCTATTACGCGAAGAACCTGGTTGCCTGGACGATGGGCGAGGAAACCTTCACGTTTTACGGCGGCATCTCGCGCCTGACCGGAGAGCGCTCCAGCATCACGGCGCATTCGATCATCGCGATCAAGGGCAAGGCGCTCGCCGCCAAGGGCTTCAACAATGTGCCGCCGCTGAACAATCGCGAGCTGTTCCGCCGCGACCGCCACATGTGCGCCTATTGCGCCGACGAGCCCAGTTTCTTCCGGCTGACGCGGGACCACATCCGGCCCCTGTCGCGCGGCGGGCGCGACACCTGGATGAACGTGGTCACCGCCTGCCGCCAGTGCAACGGCCAGAAGCGCAACCGCTTGCCGGAGGAAGCCGGCATGGAACTGGTTTATCTGCCGTACGTGCCGAACAAGGCCGAATACCTGATCCTGACCAACCGGCGCATCCTGTCCGACCAGATGGAGTTTCTCAAGCAGCACGTGGCGGCGCATTCCCGCCTGGTTCTCGCCCCTGCCTGATTTCTGGCGCAACAGCGGCATCCACCTTCTCGAGAAGGACCCGGCGGGAAGGCTGCGCATCACCGACGACTACCTGCGCGCCTATTTCCTGAGGCCGGAAGTCCATCCGCTGGAGGACTCCTGTGAAGCCGAAATGGCCCTGCATGCTTCGCTCATGCAGGAGCCGCGACGCGCCGTTCCGCACGACGAATTGAATCGCCTGAAGGATCGCGACGCGAGGGACAACTACGAAATCGTGTTGCGCTTCCGCGACCGGTTGCTGCAGGCGGGCACCGTCGAGGGCTGCTACATGAACCTGTTCAGGGGCGGCATCGACATTCCGCCGCTGTTCATCGGGCAGATGGCGCACGTGGCGCTGCGCAATATCCTGGACGGTCGCGAAGACGCGCTGCAATTGCGTGCCGCCGAGATTTTCTTCCGCGACCAGAAGGCGACGATCCAAGATGGCCATGTCCTCGTGGCGGACCAGGAAACCGTCGAGATGCACGCCTCGGGCTCGCAGTACGGCAGCCTTGGGCGCCTGATCGTCGAGGCGCAGGGCGCAACCGCGAAGGCAAACCTGGACGTGCTCGATCGCGAGAACGCCGCGCTCTACTGGGAGCGCGAGTCGCGCCACGATACGGTGATCAGCCTGACCTACGGGCGTCCGGCCCTGGACGGGTTATGCCGTGTCATGGAAGCCTGGATTTTTCATTTTTTGAAAATAAAAGTCCAAATAAAACCCGTCAGGAGCATTGGGGAACCGCGCTGGGCCTGGCATATCGGGCTGGACGCCGAATCGACGGCGATCCTGAATTCGCTCTGGGCGGGCGAGGAAGTGGACGCCGGACGCATGCGCCGCATCCTCTCGCTGTTCCGGCTTGAATTCGACGATCCCGCCGAGATGCGCCGCGACATCGCCGGCCGCTCGGTTTACCTCGCGCTGGCCGCGGACGAAGAAGACCTGGTCAAGATGAAACCCCAGAACCTGATTCTCAATCTGCCCCTGAATGAAGCCTGACGTGAAGGTGAAACCCCACTACTGGGACAGGGCCAAGCGCGCGCTCGCGCGCAACGATCCGGTGATGGCGGCAATCATTCGCCGCCACCCGCGCGTTCACCTCGAGCCGCGCGGCGAACCGTTCCACACGCTGGCGCGCGCGATCGTAGGCCAGCAGATCTCCGTCGCCGCCGCCCAGAGTGTCTGGAACCGGTTCTTGACTGAAGTTTCTGTCGTTTTGCCCGAGCAAGTTCTGAAAGCAAAAACCAAAGACCTCAGGGCTTGCGGCCTGTCGGAACGCAAGGTCGAATACATTTCCGACCTCGCGCAGCGCTTTGCCGACGGCGCGGTGCACGTGCACCGCTGGCCCGGCATGGATGACGAAGAGGTGATCGCGGACCTGATCCAGGTGCGCGGCATCGGCCGCTGGACCGCGGAGATGTTCCTGATGTTCAACCTTCTGCGCCCGGATGTTTTCCCATTGGGCGACTTGGGCCTGCAGAAAGGTCTGCGGGTCGCCTATCACGGAGGAAGAAGGATTTCATTGAAGACCATGCAGAGCCGCGGAGAAACCCTGCGCCCCTGGCGCTCGGTGGCGACCTGGTACCTGTGGCGCTCGCTCGATCCGGTGCCGGTAGAATACTGACACCGATGAAGACGCCGGCCGCATGAAACCCGTGTTCCTTGACTTCGAGCAGCCGGTCGCCGAGCTGGAAGGCAGGATCGACGAGCTGCGTTATGCCGAGGACGATTCGGCGGCGGACATTTCAGAGGAGATCCAGCGCCTCACGAAGAAGAGCCAGGCCCTCTCCAAGGACATCTACGCCAAGCTCACGCCCTGGCAGGTCGCGCAGGTGGCGCGCCATCCGCAGCGCCCCTATTCGCTCGATTTGATCAGCATGATGTTCACCGGCTTCGAGGAGCTGCACGGCGATCGCGTATTTGGCGACGACTCCTCGATCGTGGGCGGGATTGCGCGCTTCGACGATACGCCCTGCGTGGTGATCGGCCACCAGAAGGGCCGCGACACCAAGGAAAAGATCCTGTGCAACTTCGGCATGCCGCGCCCGGAGGGTTACCGCAAGGCGCTGCGGCTGATGCAGCTCGCGGAGAAGTTCGCGCTGCCGGTGTTCACTTTCGTGGACACGCCCGGCGCCTATCCCGGCATCGAGGCCGAAGAACGCAACCAGTCCGAGGCGATCGGCCGCAACCTGTATGCGATGGCGAGCCTGAAGACGCCCATCATCGTCAGCATCATCGGCGAGGGCGGCTCCGGCGGCGCGCTCGCGATCGCGGTCGGCGACGTGACGCTGATGCTGCAATACGCGACCTACTCGGTGATCTCGCCCGAGGGCTGCGCGTCGATCCTCTGGAAAAGCGCCGACAAGGCGCCCGAGGCCGCCGAGACGCTAGGCATCACCGCCAGCCGCCTGAAAACGTTGGGCCTGATCGACAAGATCGTTCCCGAACCGCTGGGCGGCGCGCACCGCGATCCGCAGGCAACCGGCGCCTCGCTCAAGAAGGCGCTTACCGAAGCATACCGGCAGTTGCAGGACAAGAAACCGAAGGAGCTGGTCGAGGAGCGCCTCGAGCGGCTGATGGCCTATGGCCGCTTCAAGGAAACTGCCGAGCGTTGATACAACGGTCCTCGCGCCCATGCGGGGGAAGCGCGTGGCGGTGGGGCTGTCGGGCGGACTTGATTCCGTGGTGCTGCTGCACCTCATGCACGGCCTCGCGCCGCGGCTCGGGTACAAACTCTCCGCAATTCACGTCAACCATGGCCTGAGCCCCAACGCGGGCGAATGGCAGAAATTCTGTTCCGCTGTTTGTGGTGGGCTTGACGTTCCTTTCAGGGCTGTAAGAGTGAAGGTGAAAAAGCAAGGTCAAGGCCCTGAGGCGGCGGCGCGTGCAGCGCGCCGTGCAGCCTTCACCAGCGTTCGCGCCGACGCCATCGCGCT
>SHXL01000175.1 GCA_009693345.1 Betaproteobacteria bacterium | reverse complement strand
CTGCTCGCGCACGGCGTGCGCCGCGCGCCGATCGTGGTCGCCGCCAGCGCGGTCATGGCGTTGTGTTCGGCGGGCATGCTCGGACCCTGGCTGCCTGATGCCGCGCGCTACCTGCTGTGCCTGGTCTTTTCCGCCTGCGCGGGCGTGATCCCGGGAGGGATCTTTTCCGCGCTGCCGGTGCATGCGAAAACGCCGCAGCACGTCAGCACCGCCAACGGCCTGGTATTGCAGGCATCGCAAGCGGGCCAGTTCTTCGGCCCGATCGCGCTCGCCTGGCTGACCTCGCGCCATGGCGGTTGGGATGCCACTCTCTGGGCGATGCTCGCCTTCGCCGCGGGAGGCGCGCTGTGCGGGTTCGCATTGGCGCGCATCGAGAGGGATAAAATGGCGCGATGAGACAAATATTCATATGCGAAGTCGGCCCGCGCGACGGGCTGCAGAACGCCCACCACCTGATGCCGACCGAGGCCAAGAAGGCCTGGATCGCCTCCATGGCGACCGCCGGCATCGAGGAGATCGAAGTCGGCTCCTTCGTGCCGCCGAAGCTGATTCCAGCGATGGCCGACACGGCCGAAATTGTTTCTTTCGCTCTTACTCTTCCGAATCTCAAGGTCGTTGCGCTCGCTCCAAACGTAAAAGGATTCGAACGCGCGGTGGTCTCGGGTGCGCACAAGGTCACCTTTCCGGTATCCGCCTCGCGCGCGCACAGCCTCGCCAACGTGCGCATGACGCCCGAGCAGATGGTCGAAGAAGTACGTCGATGTGTGGAACTGCGCTCGCAGTTACGCGCGAACACCGACCCGGAAATCGAGGCCGGCGTTTCCACTGCCTTTGGTTGCACCATGCAGGGCGAAGTCCCGGAAGACGACGTGGTGCGCCTCGCGGTGATGCTTGCCGAGGCGGGCGTCGACTGCGTCGCGCTGGCCGATACCGTCGGATACGCGAATCCTTCACAAGTGAGGAGATTATTTGCGAAAGTAAGAAAAGAAATCGGCGGCAAACTCGAAGCCGCCCACCTGCACAACACGCGCGGCCTCGGGCTTGCGAATGCGCTCGCCGCCTACGAGGAAGGCGTGCGCCACTTCGACAGTTCGATGGGCGGCCTGGGCGGTTGCCCGTTCGCGCCCGGCGCGAGCGGCAACGTGATCACCGAGGACCTCGTCTTCATGTTCGAGAGCATGGGCGTGCCGACCGGTATTGATCTGGACAAGCTCATGGAAGCGCGCAAACTCATGGTCGCCGCGATTCCGGAAGAGCCCGTGTACGGGCACATGGCCCTCGCCGGGGTGCCCAAAGGGTTTCGTGCTGCCGTCTAAGCAGGGGGAGGGGCCCCTGCGCCTTCCCCTCCAGGGGGTGCGGGTCGTGGAGTTTGCGCACATGGTGATGGGCCCGAGCTGCGGGCTCGCGCTTGCCGACCTTGGCGCCGAGGTAATCAAGATCGAGCCGATCGAGGGCGACAACACCCGGCGCCTGCAGGGCGCGGGCGCGGGTTTCTTCCCGGTCTTCAATCGCAACAAGAAGAGCCTCGCGGTTGATTTGAAGAAACAGGAAGGTCTCGACCTTGTCCTGAAATTGATTTCGAGCGCTGATGTGGTGACGGAAAATTTCCGGCCCGGCGCACTGGACAAGATAGGCCTGGGTTACGAGGCGCTTTCGGCGAAGTACCCCAGGCTCGTCTACTGCTCTCTTAAGGGTTTCCTGAGCGGCCCCTACGACCACCGCCCGGCGCTGGACGAAGTGGTGCAGATGATGGGTGGTCTCGCCTACATGACCGGACTGCCCGACCGGCCGCTGCGGGCGGGCTCCTCGGTGGTGGACATCATGGGCGGCACGTTCGGCGCGCTCGGCGTGGTCGCCGCGCTGCGCGAGCGCGAATCCACCTGGCGCGGCCGGCTCGTCACCAGCGCCCTATTCGAGAGCACCGCCTACCTGGTCGCCCAGCACATCGCCCAGTTCGAGCTTACCGGCGAAGCGCCGCCGCCGATGTCGGTGAAGCGTCCCGCCTGGGGCGTTTACGACATTTTCGAAACAGCGGACGGCGACCGGTTGTTTGTCGGCGTGGTCACCGATACGCAGTGGGAGGTTTTCTGCCGCGAATTTGCCCTCGCCGATCTTGCGGCGGATGCACGGCTCCGCGCCAATGGTGACCGCGTGAAGGAGCGCGCCTGGCTGATGCCGCGGCTGGCGCAAGTGCTCAAGCAGTACTCCAAAGCCGACCTCGCGGCAAAACTGGAAGCGATCGGCCTGCCCTTCGCGCCGATATCGAAACCCTGGGATCTGCTTGACGACCCGCACCTGAAGGCCTCCGGTGGCCTGCTCGAAACCCGGACTCCAGGCGGGAAGAACTTCCACGCCCCGACATTGCCGCTCGCGCTGGACGGCAAGCGCCTGCCGAAGCGGAGCGACCCGCCCGCCATCGGCGAGGGCGCGCGCGAGCTGCTCGCGGCGCTGGGCTATTCCGCCGATGAAATCATTTTGCTGGCGGACCGAAAAGTAATCGCGCTTCCTTAGCCTCCTTCATTGACAAAAAGAAAAGGGGCCTTGCGGCCCCTTTTCCCTGTCACGGGCTCGCTTATTTCAGCGCGTTGGCCCCTGCCTAGGCACACTGATCGTCCTGCTCCGCCGTGCCGCCGGACAGACCGATTGCCCAGACGAATTTACCGTCCACGACAATCGGTTGCCCGCCGCCCACGGAAACCGCGCCTTCCAGCTGCAGTAACCGCAGCCCGGCGCCACCACCGGCAAGTCCCTGCTGGAATGCCATGGTCGGACGCTTGAAAAGCGCCGCCGAGCGCACCTTGCCGATCGCCACGTTGGTGCTGCCGATCTGGTTGAGGTCCATCTTTTCGAAGTACACCAGGCTCCCGCCCGCATCGGCAACGGCGACCGACATGTTCCAATTGTTCTTCCTCGCCTCGGCGAGTGCAGCTGCGGCGGCTTTCTTGGCGGCCTCCACTCCAATCGGCGCACCGTAGGGTACAGGTGCCTGGGCTGAGGCGCTGAATGTTGCAGCTGCAAAAAACGCCGCGGTCAACAGCCACGCGGCCAGACGAACGACTTGCATGGTTATCTCCTCTAGTGGAATGGAACTGACAGCGTTAACACCTTAGCACAATATTTATTTCACCCCTTGAGCAGGGCATCGATTTCCGCCCTTGACCAAGGTCAAGCAGATGCCGGGCACACAATCCGGACACCCGCGTGTAGGATTGGCTTGCTTAACCAATTACAAAGGAGAGGGAAAATGTCGATGCAAGGATTCGCTGTGGGATTGAGCTTCGCGCTGTTCGCTGCCGCTGCTGCAGCGCAGGATCAGCGGCCAGGCTATGGCCCGTCCATCAACATCACCGCTGCAAAGAAGATAGCCGCGGGAGCGATCGCGGAATGCCAGAAAAACAATTGAAACATCGCCGTCGCGATCGTGGATACGCACGGCGGACTGGTGTACTACGAGCGCATGGAAGACAGGCAGACCGCGAGCTACGACATCGCCATCATGAAAGCGAAGGCCGCGGCCACCTATCGGCGCCCAACGCGCGTATTCATGGAATTGGTCAACAAAGGCAGCCCGGCAACCGCGACCCTGCCCGGCGCCATCGCGTCTCCCGGCGGCGTGCCCATCTTCGTCGGCGGCAAGGTCATCGGCGCAGTCGGAGCAAGCGGCGTCACCGGCGACCAGGACGAACAGTGATCCAAGGCCGGCATCGCCGGCATGTAACTGGCGTAATTACTTCGGAAGGGCGTCTATTCCGGCTTGGGCGATCTGCTCGTCCTGCGCCGACTGCACGCCCGAGACGCCAACGGAACCGATGCAGGTGCCGTCCGCCACGATCGGCACGCCGCCCTGCACCGGCAGGATGCCCGGCATGTTCAGCATGCCCATGCGGCCGTCCTTGATGAGCTGCTCCCATTTCCCGCTCGATCTGCGGGAGATCGCCGCGGTGCGCGCCTTGTCGACGGCGATCGCCGCATTGGCGGGCGTGGCGCCGTCCATGCGCGCGAAATGCAGCAGGTGGCCGCCGTCGTCGAGGATCGCGATCGCCACGATCCAGTTGTTCTTGCGCGCCTCAGCCTCCGCCGCGGCGTGGATCTTGAGGCAGTCGTCCAGCGTCAGTACCGGTCTCGTCTTCATTTGATCCCCAGGCAATCCTTGATCTGCTGCAATGCGTTCGGATCCTCGATCGTCGTCAGATCGCCCGGATCGCGGCCCTCGGCCAGCGCGGCGATCGAGCGGCGCAGCGTCTTGCCCGAACGCGTCTTCGGCAGAAGGGTGACGAAATGTACCGCCTTCGGCCGGCCGATCGCGCCGAGCTGCCTGTCGACGGTATCCATGACTTCCTGTGCAGTGGTTTTTTTCGAAGGATCCTTCAATACTGCGAATGCGAGAGGCAACTGGCCTTTGATCTGATCCACCACTCCCACGACCGCGCATTCCGCGATATTGGGATGCATATTCACCGCCTCCTCGATCTCGCGCGTGCCGAGGCGATGGCCGGCGACGTTGATGACGTCGTCGGTGCGGCCGAGGATGAACCAGTAGCCATCCTTGTCGCGAATTCCCCAGTCGAAGGTGGTATAGACCTGCTTCGCGGAAAAGGTCGAGAAATAGGTCTTGACGAAGCGCTTGTCGTCGCCCCAGACCGTGCTCATGCACCCCGGCGGCAGCGGCGGCACGATCGTCACCACGGCCTTCTCGCCCGGCGCCGCATCCGCTGCGTCGGACTCGCGCAGCAGGCGCATGTCGTAGCCGTAGACCGGGAACGAGGGGCTGCCGAGCTTGATCGGCGTCTTCTCCACGCCCGGCACCGCCGAGAGAATCGGCCAGCCGGTTTCGGTCTGCCAGTAATGGTCGATCACCGGCTTCCCCAGACCATCGCTGATCCAGGCGTGCGTGGGCTCATCAAGCGGTTCGCCGGCGAGGAACAGGTGCTTGAGCGAGGAAAGATCGTATTTCTTCAGCAGCGCGACGTCGTGTTTTTTCAATACCCGGATCGCGGTCGGCGCCGAGAACATGACGTTCACCTTGTAGTCCTGCACGATCTTCCACCACACGCCCGCGTCCGGCCGGATCGGCACGCCCTCGTACATGATCGTCGTCATCCCGACGATCAGCGGCGCGTAAATGATGTAGGAGTGGCCCACCACCCAGCCGATGTCGGAGGTCGTGAACATGGTTTCGCCGGCCTGCCCGCAGAAGATGCGCTGCATGGACGAGGCAAGCGCGACCGCGTAGCCGCCCACGTCGCGCTGCACGCCTTTAGGCTGGCCGGTGGTGCCCGAGGTGTAGAGGATGTACGAGGGCTCGTTCGATTCGAGCCAGGCGCAGGGTATGTCCGTCTCTTTCTGCTTTGCGGCGAATTCCTTCCAGTCCACATCCCTGCCCGCAACCACGGACATGTCCGGATCCAGCCCGCGCCTGAAAATCAGCACCTTCCGCGGCGGTGACTTGGCGAGCTTGAGCGACTCGTCCACCAAAGCCTTGTAGAGCACCGCCTTACCCATGCGGCTGCCGCCGTCCGAGGTGATCATCAGCGTCGGCCGCGCGTCGTCGATGCGCGCGGCGAGGCTGGCGGCCGCGAAGCCGCCGAACACCACGGAATGGATGGCGCCGATGCGCGCGCAGGCGAGGATCGCGAAGCAGGCCTCCGGGATCATCGGCATGTAGACGATCACCCGGTCGCCCCGCTTCACGCCGAGCGACTGCATCATTGCCGCAAC
>SHXL01000174.1 GCA_009693345.1 Betaproteobacteria bacterium | reverse complement strand
GCGTGAATTCGACTCCCGCCGCCGCGAGAAGTTTCTTCAGGCCCTCAAAATGCGCAAGCGAAACTTCCCCCAGATAGCCCATCAGGGGCGGCGCCTTGGCAGCCACTTCCTGCACCATGGGATTCTTCGAATCGAGCACGCGCAGCGGGTTAGTGTGCAATCGCCGCTTTGCATCGGCGTCCAGGCTCCCTTCATGTGCCTGCAGGTGCTTCACTAGGTCGGCGCGGTGGCGGGCGCGCTCCTCGGCCGAACCGATGGTATTCAATTCCAGGCGCACGCCATTCAAGCCGAGCTCCGTCCAGAGACGCGCACACATCACGATCAGTTCCGCATCGACGTCGGGCCCTGCGAAACCGAAGGCCTCGGCGCCGTACTGGTAGAACTCGCGGTAGCGCCCCTTCTGCGGCCGCTCATGGCGGTACATCGGCCCGCCATACCAAAGCCGCTTCGGCCCATCGTAGATCAGGCTGTGCTCGATCGCGGCGCGCACGCACGAGGCGGTGCCCTCCGGGCGCAGCGTCAGCTCCTCGGCGTTCAGCTCGTCGCGCCAGGAATACATTTCCTTCTCGACGATGTCGGTGGCCTCGCCAATGGCGCGGCGGAACAGCACCGTGCTCTCAACCAGCGGCATGCGGATCGCCCGGTAGCCCCAGCGTTCCAGCCATGCCTCGACGGTCGCGCCGAAGGACCGCCACAGGACCATGTCCTGCGGCAGCACGTCGTTCATGCCGCGGACCGCCTGCAGGGAATTTCTCACGACACTGCCTTGATCGGTGTCACCTGTGCGCGCGCCGGCCGGTGCCGCCGTGCCCCGGGCGCATAGTTTTCCTGGACGTAGCGCTCCACGATCGCCTGGAAATCTTCGGCGATGCGTGCGCCCTTGAGCGTCACGGTCCTCTCGCCGTCCATGTAGACCGGCGCCACCGGAACCTCATTGGTGCCGGGCAGACTGATGCCGATGTCTGCATGCTTGGACTCGCCCGGGCCGTTCACCACGCAGCCCATCACGGCCACCTTCATTTCCTCCACGCCAGGGTAGCGCTGCTTCCAATCCCGCATCCGGATGCGCAGGAACTCCTGGATGCGCTGCGCGAGCTCCTGGAAATAAGTACTGGTGGTGCGGCCGCAGCCCGGGCAGGCGGCGACCATCGGCGCGAAGCTGCGCAGCCCCATGGTCTGCAGCAGCTCCTGCGCCACGATCACCTCCCGTGTGCGGTCCCCCCCCGGCTCCGGCGTGAGCGAGACGCGGATCGTGTCGCCAATGCCTTCGTTGAGAAGTACCGCCATTGCCGCCGAAGAAGCGACGATGCCCTTGGTGCCCATGCCCGCCTCGGTGAGACCGAGATGCAGCGCGTAGCCGCAGCGGCGGGCCAGCGCGCGGTAGACGAGAATCAGGTCCTGCACGCCGCTCACCTTGCAGGAAATGACGATGCGCCCGGCCGGCAGGCCGAGCGTCTCGGCCTGCGCCGCGGACTCCAGCGCCGAAACGATCAGCGCCTCGCGCATGACTTCATCCGCATCAAGAGGATTGGCGCCCCGGCCGTTCTCGTCCATCATGCGCGCCAGCAGCTCCGGGTCGAGGCTGCCCCAGTTGACGCCGATGCGCACCGGTTTTTCGTACTTCAGCGCCACGTCGATCATGGTGGCGAACTGGTCATCCCGTTTCGCCCCTTTTCCGACATTTCCGGGGTTGATTCGATACTTGGCCAGTGCCCGGGCGCACTCCGGATACTGGGTGAGCAGCTTGTGGCCGTTGTAGTGGAAGTCGCCGACCAGGGGGACGTCGCAGCCCAAGGCATCCAGCTCGCCGCGGACGCGGGCGACCTGCGCGGCGGCTTCAGGCGAATTGACGGTGATGCGCACCAGTTCCGAGCCCGCGCGCCAGAGATCGAACACCTGCCGCACCGTCGATGCGGCGTCCGCGGTGTCGGTGTTGGTCATGGACTGGACGGCAACCGGCGCGCCGCCGCCGATCGCGACCCCGCCGACCATCACCTTCGTGGAAATCCTGCGAGCCATCCCCATACGTAGCGGTTACCCGGTTATTCGAGCGTGAAGCGCGCCACCTTGACCTTGACGTGCGGCGTGAGGTCGATCTCCCGGTCTTCGTAGGACAGCCGCACATACTGCGCATTGCCGATCACGAGCGAGAACGGCGGCCTGCCTTCGACCGCCTGTTCGCTGCCCCCTGGGTTGAGCTGGGAGATAAGTATCTTGCCGTCCCGGCCGCGAATCTCGACCCACGAGCTGCGCTGGAACTTCAGCACCATCCGGCGCTTATCGTGGGTTGCACGCGGCGGCGCGGCCGCCTCGGCACCCGGCAGCGGAGCGAGCTTTGACGGGTTCACGTCGACGGGTGTGGCAGCCGCGTAGCGCTGCAGTTCCGCTGGAACCTGCGACTCGCGGGCTGCGGGCACCAAGCTGAGACGCACCGCATCGGAGCGCTCGCGCTGCCATTCGATCACCACTGCGGCGCTCACGCCCAGAATCGCCACCGACAGCGCGGCATAGATCAGATTGACGCGCCGGCTGTTGTCGGTAATCGGGATCGGCCGCCGGATGCTGGCGACCGCCTCGGCGCTGTCCGGCACCGTAACGCGCGCCGCCATCCGTCCGACCAGCTGTTCGGCGTCGAGCTTCAGCAGGCGCGCATAGGAGCGCACCATGCCGCGCGCGAAGGTGCCGCTGGGCAGGTCTTCGAAGCGTCCCTGCTCCATCGCCTCGATCTGCCGCGCCGCGAACTTGAGCTGCTGCGCGATGTCGGCAATCGACAGTCCCTGCGCCGCGCGCGCGCTTGCCAGCTCTTCACCGACGCCGGCACCTGCCGCTGCGGCAACGTGCTCGGTGACCTGCGCGACGTCAGTCATACTCCCCGCGCTGCAGCTGCTGATATTCGCGCGAGGCGGCGAAACGCCGCCGCAGCTGGTTGGCGTAGCTCGATTCGGCGCCGCGTTCCCCGAGCTTTCGCTCGACGCGCAGCGCGAGCCACAGCGATTCCGCCGTCGGCTCGACGATCCTGTTGTAGCGGCTGACCAGTTTGCGCGCCTCCTCCAGGCCGCCCTGGCGGTAGCGGATCTGGCCCAGCTGGAACAGGGAGCTCGGATCATCAGGCTCCTGCCGCAGCGCGCGCTGGAAGAAATCCTCCGCCTCCTTCAGGTTGTTCTTGCGCAGCGAGCAAATGCCCGCGGCGGAATACGAGCGCCACGGCGTCGGATACAGCGGGTTGCTCACCGCCTGCATGAAGTACTTGATGGCTTCGCCCTCGCGCCCGCTCTGGCACAGGAACCAGCCATAGTTGTGGTTGATGTCGGGGTCGGTAGGCGACAGGCGCAGCCCGCGCTCGAAATTTGCCTGCGCCAGCTTGGGCTCGCGCAACTCCATGTAGACAAGCCCGAACAGACTGTAGGTGAGCGGATAGTTCTTGTCCGCTGCCGCGGCAATGCGCAATTCCTCGAGGGCGATCGCCATGTTGCCACGGGTGTAGTAGAGCGCGGCGAGTTCGGCGTGCACTTTGGCGCGATTGCGAGGATCGCCGGGCTCGCCGGTCATGCTAACGGATTCGACCACCGGCCCGGCGGAGTCCTTGCTCGGCATGGAGTCGCACCCGGAACACAGGAATGCCAGGGCGCAGAGCGTGGCACAGGTCAGGCGGTTCATGCACGAAGCTCCGTGATGGGGACAGTCTTGCTGCGGCGGGTGCGGTCGGTGACCTCGCCCGCGAGCTGGCCGCAGGCGGCATCGATGCCGTCGCCCCGCGTCTTGCGCGTGGTGACCGTAAGCCCGGCACGCTGCAGCACCTGCGCGAAGCGCCGGATCTGCTCCGCCCCCGAGCGCTCGAAGCCCGAATCGCGGAACGGATTGAAGGGAATCAGGTTGAACTTGCAGCGCACCTGCGCCGCGATGCCGAGCAGGGCCTTGGCCTGCGCGTCCGAATCGTTGACGCCGTCGAGCATCACGTATTCGAAGGTGATGAAATCGCGCGGCGCGCGCTCCAGGTAGCGGTTGCAGGCCGCGATCAACTGGCGGATCGGATACTTGCGGTTGATCGGCACCAGCCGGTCGCGCAAGGCGTCGTCGGGGGCGTGCAGCGACACCGCAAGCGCCACCGGGCATTCCTCGGCGAGGCGATCCATGCCGGGCACCACGCCGGAGGTCGAAACGGTGACGCGCCGGCGCGACAGGCCGTAACCGTTGTCGTCGATCATCAGGCGCGCGGCGGGAATCACCGCATCCAAGTTGAGCATCGGCTCGCCCATGCCCATGAACACCACGTTGCTGACCGCTCTGGGGCCTCCCGCATGAAAGCCGAGCGCCCTGTTTGCCAGCCAGAGCTGGCCGATGATCTCGGCGGCGCTCAGGTTGCGGCTGAAGCCCTGCTTGCCGGTGGCGCAGAAAGCGCAATCCAGAGTGCAGCCCGCCTGGCTGGAAACGCACAGCGTGCCGCGGCCGTCCTCCGGAATGAATACCGCCTCGACCGCGTTGGCGCCGTCCACCTTCAGGAGCCACTTGCGCGTGCCGTCGGGCGCGGTACCGTCGCCGACGACCACCGGCGGAACGATTGCCGCGGACTCGCTCAGTTTGGCGCGCAACTCCTTGGCGAGATCGGTCATCGCGATGAAATCAGCAGCGCCGCGGCGATGAATCCATTTCAGGACCTGGCGGGCACGGAAGGGCTTCTCGCCAAGGCTGGCGAAGAGCTTTTCCATGCCCTCGGAATCGAGGTCGAGAAGATTGGTCGCCATGGTCTTCAGCGCGGAAAGATTTCGTACCCCGGAAAGAAGAACGCGATTTCGGCCTGAGCGGTCTCCGGCGGGTCCGAACCGTGCACCGCATTGGCGTCGATCGAATCGGCGAAGTCGGCACGGATCGTGCCCTTCGCTGCCTTCTTCGGATCGGTGGCGCCCATCAGCTCGCGGTTCTTCAGGATCGCGTTGTCGCCCTGCAGCACCTGCACCAGCACCGGCCCGGAGATCATGAAACCCACCAGGTCCTTGAAGAACGGCCGCTCGCGGTGCACCGCGTAAAAGCCCTCCGCCTGCGCGCGCGACAGGTGCATCATGCGCGCGGCGATGACCTTCAGACCGGCCGCCTCGAAGCGCGCGAGAATCTGGCCAATCGCGTTTTTTGCCACCGCATCCGGCTTGATGATCGAAAAGGTACGTTCTACCGCCATGCCATGGTCTCCGCGAGCTGTTGCAGAATAGCTTTCAAGTATAGCATGGCCAGACGCACTTCCATATAAAAACAAGGGCTTAAGACCATGTACCGCACCCTGAAACTAGAAACAAAGAATGGGATTGCCGCGGTGAGCTTGAACCGCCCGGAAGTGCGCAATGCGATGTCGGCGAAGCTGATGCGCGAAATGATTGCTTGCGCGGGCCGTGTAAGCGCGATGCGCGATATCGATGTCGTCATCGTGCACGGCAGCGGCGGCTGCTTTTGCGCGGGCGCCGATCTTAAGGATGCGAGTCGCTGGGGCAGCGCCGCGCGGCCGCTGGACGAGCAGCGCGAGATCGCGGCGCTCGGCTTCCGCATGGCGCGCGCCTGGGAGGAAGTGCCGCAGATTACGATTGCCGCGATCGAGGGCTACGCCATCGGCGGCGGGCTGGCGCTCGCCGCGGCGCTTGACTGGCGCGTCATCGCGGAAAATGCCTTCGTCTCACTGCCGGAAATCTCGCTCGGCATTCCGCTTACCTGGGGCACGCTGCCGCGCCTCGTCAACCTCGTTGGGCCGGCTCGCGCCAAGC
>SHXL01000173.1 GCA_009693345.1 Betaproteobacteria bacterium | reverse complement strand
GCAGTGGCTGTTCCAACAGCCGCTCGGCGAGTACTACATGACCGGCAAGTCGGAGGACTGCCTAAGCGTGGACAAGCTCCGCGGCAAGAAGATGCGCAGCTTCGGAGCCGACATCCCGAAGGCCTTCACTGCCATCGGCGCGGTGCCGGTGACCGTGCCTCCGCCCGGGATCTACGAGGCCCTGCAGCACGGCACCCTCGACTACTCGTTCATCAACGCGGGCAACATGCAGCAGTACAAGCTGCATGAGGTTGGCAAGTACAGTTGCGGCCCGGTGATGGCGATAACCGGCCACAACGTCTCCATCAGCAAGCGCACCTGGGACCGGCTGCCCGCGGACGTGCAGAAGATTTTCCTCGACCAGTCGCGCGAGACCATGGCGGAATACCTGGCGTGGGTCGGGGATTTCGAGCAAAAGGCAGTGGCCAACCTCAAGACGCAGGGTGCGGTATTTAATCCGTTTCCGACGGCGGAACTCAAGAAGTGGAGGTCCATGACCCCGGATTTCCTCGGGGAGTGGGAGAAGGCGACTGTGGCGGCCACCGGCGATGCCGAGACGCCCAAGAAGGTGGCGGCGCGCTGGCGGCAACTGCTCGCGCAATAAGGAAGAAAGCGCAATCCGCGCCCGGTCCTTCCGGGCGCGGTTCGTTTGATCCCGGGGCCCGGAGGAAGATGCGTGCAGTGGCTTAGCGAGAAGGTCCAGCGCCTGGCGGTGGGCATGGTACTGCTGGGCTCGTTAGGGATGATGGTCTCGATGGTCATCTGCGTCGCGGATGTGGCGGGGACCAATTTCTTCCAATGGCCGGTACCCGGAACGCTCGAAATCACCGAGAGCACCATGGTGCTCATCGTTTTCGGCGCGCTCGCCTACACGCAGGCGAAGCGCGGCCATATCCGCGTCGAGCTCCTGCACGGCTATATGAGTCCGCGAATAAAGTCGTTCATGGACGCGGTGACGCACCTTCTCGCATTCGTATTCTTCGTGCTGCTCGGCTGGCAGAGCATCAGTGAGCTCAGCTACAGCTGGGAGATGCGCGAAGCAACCATGGGCACCATTCGCTTCCCCCTCTATCCCGCACGCCTCCTCCTGACCGCAGGTACCGCGCTGCTGATCGCACAGCTCGCGCTCGACGTCATTTCGGACCTGGGGCGCATGTGGCGCGGCGAAGGACCGCTGCAGATGCACGAACCAGCCGACGTCGCGAAAGTCAGCTAGCAAGGCCGAGCGCATGCCCTTGCTCTCCCCTGAGGTGGCCGGCTACATCGTGGTGGGGCAGCTGGTCGTCTGGCTCGCCCTCGGGGCGCACATCGGCGTCGCGCTCGGCCTGTCCGGATTCCTCGGCATCTTTCTCACCGTGGGGCCGGACGCGGCCTTCGCGCAGCTCGCCGCGATCCCCTTCAGCACCACCAATTCCTTCACCCTCGCGGTGATCCCGCTCTTCATCCTGATGGGCTCCTTCGCCACCGCGGCCGGCATCGTCACCGATCTGTTCCGCACGGCGTACCTCTGGCTCGGCACCCTGCGGGGCGGGCTCGCGATGGCCACCGTCATGTCCTCGGCCGCCTTCGGCGCGGCGTCCGGTTCCACCATCGTCAACGCCGCCGTGTTCACCAAGATGGCCATGCCGGAGATGACCCGCTTCGGCTACGACGTGCGGCTGAGTTCGGGCTGCATCGCCGCCGCGGGAACCCTGGCCGCCCTGATCCCACCCAGCATCCTGATGGTCATCTACGGGGTGATCACCGAGCAGTCCATCGGCAAGCTGCTGATCGCCGGCATCGTGCCCGGCATAGTCACGGCGATCATCTACTGCGGCGGGATTTACATCATCGCGCGCGTGCGGCCGGACCTCGCGCCGCTGGCCAAGATCAGCATCAACTGGGGGGAGCGGTGGCGGTCGCTCTACGGCGTATCCGGGATAGCGGTCCTCTTCGTGCTCGTGGTGGGCGGGATCTACGGTGGCTATTTCCCGGCCACCTACGCGGGGGCGGTGGGAGCTTTCGGCGCCTTCATCATCGCCCTTGCCAAGCGCCGCCTCGGTCTCGGCTCGCTGTACGAAGTCCTCAAGGAAGCGGCGGTCACGACCTCGGTGATTTTCATTATCGTGGTGGGCGGGATGCTGTTTGCGCGCTTCCTCACCTACTCCGGGCTGGTGACGATGATATCGACGGCGCTGCTCTCCATCGGTACCGGCAAGTACACCTACCTGATTGGATACGTGGTGCTCTTCACCATTCTCGGCTGCTTCATCGAGCCGATTGCAATCATGGTGATGACCCTGCCGATCATGTACCCGGTGATGAAGGCGCAGGGCTTCGACCCCATCTGGCTGGGCGTGGTCTCCGTCAAGCTCGCGGAAATCGGGGTGCTCACGCCTCCAGTGGGACTGAACGTCTTCGTGGTGAAGAGTTCCTCCCCGGTCCCCGTCACGCTCGGTCAGGTTTTCACCGGGGTGATGCCCTTCATCGCCCTCGACTTTCTCTCCCTGGGGCTGTACGTCGCCTTTCCGCAGATGATCCTGTGGCTGCCCAACCTCATGTCGCCCTAGCGCGGGTGACCGGCCTTGAAGTCGTTTCGCCCGCTGCGGTCCACGCCCTTCAGCAGTCACAACGGCCGCTGCGCGAAGTTCACCGGCACGCCGGTCTGGCCATCCGCCGGCCGCAGGTTGCGCTCGAAGACTGAAGTCGACGGCATGTAGCGCAGCGCAACCCCGGCGCGGCGCTTGCCCGAGGTGTTGGCCTGGGCGCCGTGGATCATGTACACGTCGTGCAGCGACATCTGGCCGGGCTGCAATTCCAGGTCCACCGCGTTCGCCTCGTCGAAAGTCCCGTCGGCCATGCGCTGGTTGAGTGTCAGGTCGGTGCGGTCCTCGTGCAGATGCGGGTGCAACTGCTGGCCGGCGTGCGATCGCGGGATCACGCGCAGGCAGCCGTTCTCGACCGTCGACTCCTTGAGCGCGACCCAGACGGTGCAGTTCGCGAGCGGACGGATCGGCCAGTAGTGGCCGTCCTGGTGCTAGGGCGTCTCGTAGCCCTCGGCCGCAGGCTTGCAGAATACGTGGCAGCCCCAGAGGATCACGTCGTCGCCGATGACGCCGGAAACAAGCTCTACGATCTCCGGGTCGCGCGCGAGGTCGAGGAACGCGCGGCTGCCGCGCACGCCTTCGCCGTTGTCGCCCTCGATATGCGCCGACACCAGCTTTTCGGGCCGCACGCCCGGGTTGTCGCGCAGCAGGGTCTCGAGCGCGCCCGCCATCAGCGCCACGCGCGCCGGCGGCAAGGAATAATGGGGGATCACCCGGCCTTCGCTGCGGTAGTGCGCGATCTCGTCGGCCTGCAATCGAGCCATTACCCGGATCGTGTCAGAAATGCAGGGAACGGTCGATAGCGGCTATTCCCGCGCACCCCGAAAGTGGAAAAGGTTCTTGCAACTTGTAACGCTACGCTATACACTCCGCTTGTGATAAGGCAGTTTCTGCACAAAGGCCTGCGGACATTTTTCGAGCGGGGGAGCAAGGCCGGCATTCAACCGCATCATGCCTCGCGGCTTTCGCGGCAGCTAGCCCGTCTGGACGATGCCAAGAATCCCGACGACATGAACGTACCGGGCTGGGGCTTGCACCCGTTGCAGGGCAAGCCACCAGGACGTTACGCGATCACCGTAAACGGCAATTGGCGCGTCACCTTCAAATTCGAGGGTACCGATGCCGTGCTGGTGGACTACGTCGACTATCACTGAGAGGATGAAGAGCATGACCCGCATGCATAACCCGCCGCACCCTGGCGCTACCCTGCGTGAAGATGTGCTGCCCGCACTGGGCCTGTCCGTGACCGAAGCCGCGCTGCAATTGGGCGTGACTCGCGCCGCCCTGTCGCGCGTGCTGAACGAGCGCGCGGCGATTTCGCCCGCGATGGCGCTGCGGCTCGAAGGCTGGCTCGGGGTTGCGCGTGGCGGCCGCGCCGACCTGTGGGTCGCGCAGCAGGCCGCGTTCGACCTGTGGCAGGCGCGCAAGGCCGGGGCGCCGAAAGTAAAGCACGCGCCGCGGGACCTTGAAGCGGCGTGAGAGCGGAATTGGTTCCCGCTTTCGCGGGAACGACGGTATAGCACGCTCTAGACTTCGAGCACGATCTTGCCGATGTGCTGCGAGGATTCCATCAGCTTGTGCGCTTCGCTCGCCTGCGCGAGCGGGAAGGTCTTGAAGATCACCGGCTTGATCTTGCCGGCTTCGATCAGCGGCCAGATCACTTCTTTCAGGCGGCGCGCGATCGCGCCCTTGAATTCGATGGGCCGCGGCCGCAGCGTGGAGCCGGTGACGACGAGACGCCGGCGCATCACTTCGTTGATGTCGAGCTCGGTCTTGGAGCCGCCCAGCATGGCGATGAAGACGAGCCGGCCGTCGTCGGCGAGGCACTTGAGTTCCTTCGGCACGTAGTTGCCGCCAACCATGTCGAGGATCACGTTGACGCCCTTGCCGCCGGTCGCAGCCTTGATTTCCTCGAGGAAATCCTGCGTGCGGTAGTTGATTGCTTTTTCGGCGCCAAGCTTGACGCAGGCGGCGCACTTCTCGTCGCTGCCGGCGGTGGCGAAGACGCGGTTGCCCATGGCGGCGGCCATCTGGATGGCAGTGACGCCGATGCCGGAGGAGCCGCCCTGCACCAACAGCGATTCGCCCGGCGCGAGGCGTCCGCGGTCATACACGTTGGACCAGACGGTGAAGCAGGTTTCCGGCAGCGAGGCCGCTTCCAGGGGCGAGAGGCCTTTGGGCACCGGCAGCGCCTGCGCTTCGGGGGCAGCGCAATATTCGGCGTAGCCGCCCCCCGAGACCAGCGCGCATACTTTGTCGCCAATTTTGAATTTGGTAACTGAACTGGCCAGGGCAAAGACCTCACCGGCGATTTCCAGGCCCGGCAGGTCGGAGGCGCCCGGCGGCACGGGGTACTTGCCCATGCGCTGCAGCACGTCGGGGCGGTTGACGCCCGCCGCCGCGACCTTGACGAGGATTTCATCCCCCTTCGGCGAGGGGGCGGGACGCTCGGCGGCAACGAGAACTTCGGGACCGCCGGGTTTGCTGATTTCAACGCAACGCATAGATGTTCGAATCCTTAAAGGGCACGCATTATAGCAAGGCCGCCATTGCTTTCAGGTCCACGTTGCCGCCGGAAAGCACTACCCCGACGCGTTTTCCTTTCGCATCGAGTTTTTTCTCCAGCAGCGCGCAGGCGGCGAGCGCGCCGGTGGGCTCGACCACGATCTTCATGCGCTCCCAGAGGAAGAACATCGACTTCAGGAGTTCCGCGTCGGTGACCGTGAGCATGTCGTCCACGTAGCGCATCACCAGCGGGAAGGTGATCGCGCCGAGCGAAGTCGTACGCGCGCCGTCCGCGATGGTGTCGGGGACCGCGATGGTCTGGAGGGTTCCGGTCTTGAACGAGCGCGTTGCGTCGTCGCCGGCTGCAGGCTCCACTCCGATCACGCGGCATTTCGGATTCAGGTGCTTGGCGGCAACAGCGCAGCCCGAAAGCAATCCGCCGCCGCCGCAGGGTACCAGCAGCACGTCCAGCGGTCCGGCGTCCTCGATCAGCTCCTTCGCCGCGGTGCCCTGGCCGGCCACAATGTGCGGGTGGTCGAAGGGAGGAATGAGCGTGAGGCCCTTTTCCCTTGCAAGTTTTTTTGCAACATCTTCGCGGGATTCCGCCTTCCGGTACGTGACAATCTCGGCCCCGTAGCCGCGGGTCGCATCGAGCTTCACCCTTGGCGCATCCTCGGGCATCACGATG
>SHXL01000172.1 GCA_009693345.1 Betaproteobacteria bacterium | reverse complement strand
GTCCCGGCGAGGTTGCATTCCACGCTCTGCTCGCGACGACGCTGGCGGCCGCCGCACGGCATGAAGAGGCGATTTCAAGCTATCAGGCGGTTTTGGCTCTCTATCCAGGCTATGCACAAGCCGCCAACAATCTCGGGTGCATATTCAGGGACCAGGGAAACACCGGAAAAGCGAGGGAGTGCTTCGAGACCGCCGTTCGCGTCCAGCCAGGCCTGGTCGAGGCGCATTACAACCTGGGCAATATGCTGCGCGAGGACGGCGATTCCCAGCGCGCCATAGAGCACTTTCGGGCCGCCCTGGCAGCGCAGCCAGGACATGCGAGAGTCTGGAATGACCTGGGCTGCGCGCTCCAGCTGCTTGGCCGCATCGAGGAGGCAGCGGACGCTTTCCGGCGGGCGGTTGGCGAGGATCCGGACTATGGGATCGGCTACAAGAATCTGGCAGGCGCGCTGCGCGAGCTCGACCGGCTCGACGAAGCCGAGAAATACTACGAGCGCGCCCGCCACTTTTTCCCGCAAGACCCCGCCGTTGCGCATTATCTGGGCGCGCTGCGGGATGCAAATCCCGAAAGGGCCTCCGCCGCGTATGTGAAGGGAATGTTCGACGCGTTCGCGCAGAACTTTGACGAGATATTGGTCAAGCGGCTGCGCTATCGGACGCCGCCGTTGCTGTTCGAGGCGGTATGCCGTGCATTGGGGCAGGTAGCGCCGCTGCGGAAAGTTCTGGACATGGGCTGCGGCAGCGGCCTGTTCGGTGTGCATGCGAGGACGATCAGCCACGAACTGATCGGCATCGATCTGTCCACTGAAATGATCAGGAAGGCCAGCGAACGGGGCTGCTACGACCGGCTGGAGGAATGCGACTTGCTCGACTTCCTTGAAAAAGCGTCGCCAAAATGCTTCGACCTCGCGGCAGCGGTGGATGTGCTGGTCTATTTCGGGAATCTATCGGAGATCTTCGAGCGCACCCGGACCGTCCTGAGAAACGGGGGCCTCTTCGCGTATTCGGTGGAAGCGGATCTCGAGTCGGAGCGGGACTTCCGTTTGCGGTCCACGGGCCGCTATTGCCATACGCGACGCTATTTGCAGGAGCTCGCCCGGCAACACGGTTTCGCGCAAGTGTCGTTTTCGCAAGCGGTATTGCGGGAGGACAAAGGGGTCGGCGTGGAGGGATACATTTGCGTGTTAAGCAGGAATGCAAGCGCATGAAAATCCATTTTCCCGTTTACACGATTGTTTTTCTATCGTTTGCCCTCGCGGTTGGCAGCTTGGCGCGCGCGCAGGAAGACTACCCGAGCAGGCCGATCCGCCTGATCACGCCGGCCGCGCAGGGCGGCACGACGGATCTGCTGGCGCGCGTGTTCGGCGCGAAGCTCTCCGAGGCGTTCAAGCAGCAGGTGCTGGTGGACAACCGCGCGAGCGCTTCGGGCGTGGTCGCGGGGGAGATGGTGGTGAGCGCCAAACCGGACGGCTACACGCTGCTGCTCGCCTATCACCAGCACACGGTCAACGCCGCGCTGAATCCGAAGCTGCCCTACCACCCGGTGAACAGCTTCACGCCGATTACGCAGCTGACCTCGGCCGCGCAGCTCCTGGTGGTGAATGCGTCATCGCCGCCGAAGTCGCTGAATGAATTCATCGCCTGGACGAAGGGACACCCCGGCCCGCTCAATTTCGGCTCGGCCGGAATCGGCAGCGGCGGCCACCTCGCCGGCGAACTCTACAAGCAGATGACGGGCGTCAAGGCGGAGCACGTGCCCTACAAGGGATCCGGACCCGCGCTGATGGCCTTGCTCGGCAACGAATACCACTTCAATTTCGCCGGCCTGCAGGCGGTTCAGCCCCAGGTCCGTGCCGGAAGGCTGCGCGCGATCGCGGTCACTTCGCCGCGCCGGATTGCCGTAATGGCGGATGTTCCGGCGGTGGCGGAAGCGCTGCCGGGATTCGAGATCGTCGGCTGGTACGGCATCATCGGCCCGGCGAAGATGCCCGAGGCGATCGCCGCGCGGCTGCATGGCGAGCTGGTCAAGATCCTCAACCACGCCGACGTGCGCGAGCGCATCGTGACCGACGGCTCGGAGCCGGTGGGAAATTCGCCCGAGGCGTTCCGCCAGTTCATGCTGGCCGACACCGTCAAATGGGCGAAGCTGGTGAAGGAGAGCGGCGCTAAGATGGACTGAGTACGTGAAGGACCCGCCGGCCTAGCCGGCGAGTTTTCGCCACAGGCTGCCGCCTCGTTCCTTGGCAGCCTTGTCGATGGCGTCGAGGATTTTCTCGTGCTCCTTGAGTTCCTCGCCGGTGGCGCGCAGGACGGTGAGCTTCTTCGCGTCCACCAGCGCCGCGGCGGTCTGCGCCGCGGAAGGCTTGTCCAGTTCCATGACGAGGCTCTCCTGGCCGCGCGTCAGGGCGAGATAGACCTCCGCCAGCAGGCGCGCGTCGAGCAGCGCGCCATGCAGCGTGCGGTGCGCGTTGTTCACCGCGTAGCGCTCGCAGAGCGCATCGAGCCCGTTGCGCTTACCCGGATGCAGTTCGCGCGCCATGGCCAGCGTGTCGATTATGTTCGGCGAGTATTCGGACAACTTCTTCAAGCCGGCGATTGACAATTCCTGGTCGAGAAATTCAACGTCGAACGCCGCGTTGTGGATGATCAGTTCCGCGCCGCCGATGTAGTCCACGAACTCCCCGGCGATGTCGGCGAACTTCGGCTTGTCGGCGAGGAATTCGAGCGTCAGGCCGTGCACCCTCGCCGCGCCCTCGTCGATCTCGCGCTGCGGATTGAGATAACTGTGGAAATGCCGCTCGGTGACGTTGCGGCTGAGCAGCTCGATGCAGCCGATCTCGATCACCCGGTCGCCCATCCGCGCATTGAGGCCGGTGGTTTCGGTATCGAGGACGATTTGCCTAGCCGCCAACGCCAATCCCCTTGTTCGCAAGCGCGTCGGCGCGCTCGTTCTCGGGATGCCCGGCGTGCCCCTTCACCCAGTGCCACTGCACGTCGTGTTCACGCGCGATCTTGTCGAGTTTTTGCCAGAGATCGACGTTCTTGACGGGCTTCTTGTCCGCGGTAAGCCAGCCGCGCCGCTTCCAGTTGTAGATCCACTCCGAGATGCCTTTCTGCACGTATTGGGAATCCGTGTAGACGCGCACCTTGGAGCGCTTCTCGAGCGACATCAAACCCTCGATCACCGCGGACAGTTCCATGCGGTTGTTAGTGGTCTGCGCTTCGCCGCCGTACATCTCCTTCTCGCACCCCGCCGACCGCAGCAGCACGCCCCAGCCGCCCGGGCCGGGGTTGCCCTTGCATGCGCCGTCTGCGTAGATTTCCACGACCGGCTCAGTCATGCCGCTGTCGGGTGGAGCCGTTGCGCTGCGGCATCGCGGCCAGCGCGCGCCGGCGGGCGCGCTCCTTGCGCCAGGCCGGCGCGATCAGGCGCATGCCATGCACGCGCTTCACCGCGCGCACCACATAGACCCCGCCCATGATCGGCCACCAGCGCGCCCCCGCCTTCTCCATGAACGAGAACCGCGACAGCCAGACCGGGTTCTCGAACGGCGGCGCGTAGCAGCCGAAGCGGCCGCCATTCAGTTCGAAGCCGAGCAGGTGCAGCCAGTCCTTCAGGCGCAACAGGCCGATGAAGCGCTCGTCCCAGGGCGCACCGGCGTCCTTGTGCGCGAACAGCTGCCGCAGCCGCCAGAGGGAGAGCGTGTTGAACCCCGATATCACCAGCTGTCCCTCCGGAATCAGCACGCGCTCGGCCTCGCGCAGCACGAGGTGCGGGTCGGCGGTCGATTCCAGCGCATGGGGCAGCACCACCAGGTCCACGCTCTGGTTGGCGAGCGGCAATTGCATCGGATCGGCGGCAAGCGCGGCGCCGTGCTCCAAGGCGAGGGTAAAACGAAATGGAATGCGGTTGGCGCGCAGGAAATCGATCCCCGGCACCCCTGCCTGGACCGCGCGGTAGCCGAACACGTCTTCGGTCGCGTTGTCGAACTGGCCCTGTTCCCAATCGAGCACATGCCGTCCGTGCGGCGTGGCAAACCACTCGGCGAGCCCCGGCCGCGCGCCGTTATACTGGTGCGCGCTATTCGAAACGAAGGATTGCCGGTCCATGCTTGAAATCGTCCCTCTATCCGCGTTCAAGGACAACTACATCTGGACGCTGCGGGCGGGAAAATACGCTGCGGTCGTGGATCCGGGCGAAGCCCACCCCGTGAAGGACTACCTCTTGCGCGAGGGTCTCACGCTGGTGGCGATCCTCGCCACGCACCACCATCCCGATCACGTCGGCGGCATCGCCGAACTGGTGGAGATGAAAAAAGTCCCCGTGTTCGGGCCCAGGGGCGAGTCGATCCCGGCGCTGACGCATCCGCTGGGCGAGAACGACAGGGTCGAGATTCCGGAACTCGCTGCCGAGTTCTTCGTGCTGGACATTCCCGGACATACCCGCGCGCATGTCGCCTATTATGGCTTAGGTTCCCTTTTCTGCGGCGACACGCTGTTTGCCTGCGGCTGCGGCCGCGTGTTCGAGGGCACGGCCGGGCAGATGCTCGCGTCGTTGTCCAAACTCGCGGCACTTCCCGACGCAACGAAGGTCTATTGCGGCCATGAATATACGCTTGCCAACATCAAGTTCGCGCGCGCGGTGGATCCCGATAACAGCGTGCTCGCGGCGCGCGAGGAACAGGCCGCGAAACTGCGCGCGGCCGGCCGGCCCACGCTGCCTTCGACGCTGGGCGAGGAGCGCGCGACCAATCCGTTCCTGCGCTGCGCCGAGCCGGCGGTGATCGAATCGGCCAACAAGTATCTCGGCGCCCGCATCGCCGATCCAGTGAGTGTGTTTGCCGCCATCCGCGAATGGAAGAATAGGTTCTAATGCCTGCCGTGAAGACCCTGCCTGTGTGTGCGATCACAACTCGGTTCATACTCTGCGCAGTGTGTGCGCTGCTCGCATCCTGCGCCTCGCAGCCCCCGGCCACGGAATCCGGTGTCACAACGCCCCCGAGCATCCCGGTCAGATCCCCGGTCGTCGGATCCCGCGAAGCACCGCCCGATCCTCGCATCGCGCTGTCCAGGCCGTTGGACGCGAATCGCCTGCCGCCGTTCGAAGGCGCGCGCGAGGACGTCGGCAAACCTCCGGACCTGGCGCGCGTCGACCGCACCGTCCGCCAGGACGACCTCTGGCAGCGCATCCGCGACGGCTTTTCGATGCCGAACCTTGCCGGACCGCTAGTGGCGGAGAAAACCGCCTGGTACGTGGCGCGCCCGGAGTATCTCAAGCGCGTCTTCGAGCGCAGCCGCAGGTACCTGTTCCACATCGTCGAGGAAATCGAGAAACGCGGCCTGCCCACCGAGCTCGCGCTGCTGCCGATGGTCGAAAGTTCTTTCAACCCGATGGCCTACTCCCGCGCGCACGCTTCGGGGCTCTGGCAATTCATCCCGGGCACCGGCAAGCGCTACGAACTGGCGCAGAACTGGTGGTACGACGGGCGGCGCGACATCGTGGCTTCCACCGCGGCGGCCCTCGATTATCTGAACGATGTCTACCAGATGCACGGCGACTGGCACCTGGCGCTCGCCTCCTACAACTGGGGCGAGAACGCGGTGGCACGCGCGCTGAAAAAAAACCGCGCCGCCCGCCTGCCGCTCGACTATGCGAGCCTCACCATGCCGCTGGAGACCCGCCAGTATGTCCCCAAGCTGCAGGCGCTGAAGAACATCATCGATAACCCCGCGGCCTTCGGCATCGAGCTCGATCCGATCCCGAACCAGATCTATTTCACCTCCGTCACCA
>SHXL01000171.1 GCA_009693345.1 Betaproteobacteria bacterium | reverse complement strand
AGGTGGCTTGCATCGGGCTAACCGTCACCGTGTCGCCGGCGGCAAAGGCGTTGCTCTCGCTCCCCGGGTTGTGATCGGGAGGGAGCCCGGTCGTGGTGGGAGTCGATGGGACGCCGGGGTTCGGGGTGAACCGAATCACCGGATCCCCACCGGCACCGATTTGAGTGAAGGCAAACCGGTAGGACGCCGCGGTCCGTTTGCTGTCCAGGCCGGGAACATTCACGTTCAGACCGATGCCGGCCGGCAGCGCGATCTTGCCGCGATCGTCGAGCGCAGCGACGACGCGCAGCGTGATGGCTGCGAGCAGCGGAGCGGTCGCTGGGTCGCCGTTCACGCCACTCACCGCGATGGCCGGGATCCCTCGTTTCAGCGCGGTGATCGCGGCGCCGACCGTGCCAGAATGAGGCGTGATGCCCCCGAGATTGTTGCCGATATTGGGGCCGGAAAGCACGAGGTCGGGTGCCGCGCCCCATTTCGCCTGCGCCGCAATATCGATGCCGTAGAGCGCGGACGCGGACGGCGAACTGTCGACGTAAAATTGATCGGCGGCGATGGTGGTCGGGCCCACGCCCGGCGAGCCGGTCGCGATTAATCCGCCGGAGGATGGGGTGCTCGTCCGCGGAAGATCCGACAACGCTCCCAGTAGCGCCGACAATCCACTTTGGTTCCGATAAGGCGCCGTCAAAATCACGTCGTGACCAGCGGCCTTCAGGGCGGTGAAAAGCGCCTGAATATTGCGGCTCTCAAAGCCGTCGTCATTGGTCAGCACGATCCGCATCGCCATCATCGGCCCCACTCCGGCGGCCAACATTGCAATCAAGGTGGCTCGTCGCAACTGGCGACGGAAAGGAGTGAGGCGGCTGGTGGCGGAGAGTTTCATGGCGGTGAGAAGGGCTTCCGGTGGGAAGCGCGGAGTCGGAGCGGAAAATCGCTCCCACGCTGCCTCGGCGTCAACTGCGATTCGAGTGATCGCAGCGCGGCGTTCCATCCAGCTCGCGGCGCCTGCTGAGCAGCGACCAGCCAAGCGGCGCTCGTTGAACCGCGGCCCCCTGCTCCATTTCCAGTAACCCGGCGGCGCGCCGCGCGACCTCGCTACTTCGCGATTTGGCCCGGAGCGATGCCCCGACCGAGTTCAAATGCGGCCCCCACCGCGCCGACAACCGCGTGAGCCCGATCCAGCACCAGATCATGGCGCAGACGATAGACCGTCTCGATGCCGGTGCAGTGCGCGCCCAGCAGATGGTCCAGGCCAAACTCCCGGAGTCGATCGCCAGTCCATTTCAACGTTTCGTCCGTCGCGTTAAAGAGGTGAATCCCACCGACCAACGCGTGCACTCGCGCCGGCCGGACCACGGCGCGCGCGGATTCGATCGTATTGATCACGCCAGCATGACCGCAGCCGGTCAGCACCACCAAGCCGTTGGCGGTGTCGCAAACCAAGGCGATATCCTCTGGCAGATTGTCCTCCATTCTCCCCGCGGGTGCGGTCACCCAGTCGCTTCCACTCCAGTTGCGCTCCGGATGTTGGCGCGCCACCGGGCCCGTCAGCCAGACGCCCGAAAAAAGTTGCACCGGTTTTTCGCAGACGAGAAAAACTCCGCCGGTGGATTCATATTCTGATTTGATCGCCAGCATCCGATTTTCCATCGGCGCATTGGGTGCCGCCGCGCGCGGATAAAATATCCCCAAGCCAACATGAGTGCGGGCCAGAGCGCCGGGCGCCTTCGTCATCACCGACCTGCGCAGCGTCAGAAAACCGCCCGTGTGATCATCGTGCGAATGACTGAGCACGACGTCCGGCACGGTGGTCAGATCGATTTTCAGCGACTCAGCATTCCGCCGGACCACGTCGGTGTGCTTGCCAGTATCGAACAGGATTCGATGACCATCAGCCTCGACGAGTGCCGCGAACCCCCATTCGCCCAGCTCCCGTCGATCGGCGAGCATCGTCGACAGAATAGTAATCTTGAGCGATTTTACCTGCGCGGGCGCGGGCAACCCAGGCTCGGCGCCGAACCCGGAAATGCCCAGCAGCACAAAGAGCCCGACGCGCGGAAAGCGGAACATGGAAAATCAGAACCACAATCTCGCGAGATTGCCAACTCCCGCGCGCTCGACTACTCGAACGCGACGCGCGAGCTGGTCCGCAGGTAGTCACCGATCTCGGCGGCAAAGATCGCGCCGAACTCGGCGCGTTTCTTTTCGCCGACACCCGAGATTCCCTCCATCTGCCCGATGCTCTCGGGATAGGAGCGCGCCATCGCGCGGAGCGTGGCGTCGCCAAAGACGATGTAGGCGGGCACATGGCGCTCGTCGGCGAGTTTTTTGCGGAGCCCGCGGAGGCGTTCGAAGAGAATCTCGTCGCACGCGATGTCCCCTTCGCGGCGGGTGGAAACGCGTTTCGCTTTCGGCAAATCCATCGGCTTGGTCAGCGTGATCGGCGCGCGGGCGCGGAGCACCTCCCGACCTGCTTCGCTGAGTTCGAGCGTGGCGTATTCGCCCTCGGCGACCGCGACGTAGCCGAGGCGCATCAGCTCGCGGCCGACGGCGGCCCACGCGGGGCGGGAGAGCTCCTTACCGATACCGTAGGTCGTCAGGCGCTCATGGCCCCAGCGACGGATTTTGTCCGTGTCGGCGCCAGTGAGAACCTCGATGACGTGGTTCATCCCCACGCCGAAGCGGCTGTTTTGCGCGATGCGGTAGACGCAGGAGAGAAATTTTTGCGCGACGATGGTGCCGTCGTAGGTGTCGCGCGGTTCGGCGCAGTTGTCGCACGCGCCGCAGTTAGCGAGCGGGAATTTTTCGCCGAAATACTCGAGCAGCTCCGCGCGGCGGCAGGCGGAATTCTCGGCGTAGTGGACGATCTGGCGGAGCTGCGCGCGGGCGACCTGCTGCTCGTGGGGGTCGGTGATTTCCTCGAGAAAGTGGGATTGCTTCGCCACGTCACCGGCGCTGAAGAGGAGGAGACAGTCGCCGGGAAGCCCGTCGCGGCCCGCGCGACCGGTTTCCTGGTAGTAGCCCTCGATATTTTTCGGCAGGTCGTGGTGGATGATCCAGCGCACGTTGGGTTTGTTTATGCCCATGCCAAACGCGATCGTCGCGCAGATGATGCGGGTGTCGTCGCGGAGAAAACTTTCCTGATTGGCGGTGCGGGTGTCGCCGTCGAGCCCGGCGTGGTAGGCGCGGGCGGCGAAACCGCGGCTGACGAGGCCCTCGGCGGTGCGCTCGGTGGCGGCGCGACTGGCGCAGTAGACGATGCCGCTCTCGTGTTCGCGTTTTTTCACGAACTCGACGATTTGTTTCAACGGCTGATCCTTCGGGATGACGCGGTAGGTGAGATTGGGGCGGTTGAAACTCGCGACAAAAATCTCCGGCTCGCGCAACTTGAGATGGTTGATGATGTCAGCGCGGACGCGCCCGGTCGCGGTGGCCGTGAGCGCCATGAGCGGAATGCCGGGCAGCGTGGTGCGGAGCTTGGCGAGCTGGCGGTATTCGGGGCGGAAGTCGTGACCCCATTCGGAGACGCAGTGCGCCTCGTCGATGGCGAGACAGGCAACGTCCCACGCTTTCAGATTTTCCGCCCAACCCTCGAGCATGAGGCGCTCGGGCGCGGCGTAGAGGAGCTTGAATTCACCCCGATGGAGGCCGCGCAGGCGGGAGCGGGATTCGTCGGCATCGAGGGTGGAATTAAGGAAAGTCGCGGCGACGCCGCTGGCCTGGAGGGCGTCGACCTGGTCCTTCATCAGCGCGATGAGGGGCGAGACGACGACCGTGAGGCCCGGGCGGACGAGCGCGGGGAGCTGGAAACAAAGCGACTTACCGCCGCCGGTCGGCAGCAACGCGAACACGTCGCGGCCCGCGAGGGTGGCGTCGATGATCTCACGCTGGAGGGGCCGGAACGTCGAGTAACCGAAAGTGCGCTTCAGGAGCGCGGAGAGATCGGACTGGGCGGCAGACATCAGGCGGCGGTAAAAGCGGCGAGGGAGACGGCGAGGCCCGGAAATTTTTTTAGCAGCTCGCCGTCGTTGGTGAGCAAGGGCAGTGCGAGGGATTGAGCGAGCGCGACGTAATGGGCGTCGTAGCCGGTGATCTGATGTTCGAGCGCGAGCTCGAGCGCGAACACATGATCGGGCTGGCGTTCCTGCGGAATCATGCGCTGCAAGGCGCGGCGCAGGCCCGCGTTGGCCGCCGCCGGGCTGAGGCGGCCGGCACGCACGAGTTTCCAGAGCACGTTGCTGAACTCATAACGCCAGAGAGGGACGGTGATCCAGTCGGGGTCACGTTGGTAGGCGGCCAGGGCGAGCGCGCCGTGCTCGTTCTGCAAATGCAGGTGGGCGATGGCGGTGTTGTCAGCGACGAGCATTGCGTTCGCGTTTGACCGCGGCGAGAAACGCGTCCGTCAGCGGCACTTTGAGGCGAATCGGCACGGGCGGCGGCAGGGTGTTCCGGGGGATCGGGGCGTGCGCATCCAACCCGCGCTCAAGCGCGAGCATGGCTTCCTGCTGCAGGCTGCGCCGGCGCGTGACGGCGTGCTGCTTGAGGCGACGGTGGAGCGCGGGCGGGACGTCTTTGATCAGGATGGCGGGCATGCCGGGAAAGTAACGCGGCGCTAGCGAAACGCTAGCAGAGAATTGCGGACTTGGCAGGCGGAGGCCAGCGTGAGAAAGAGAGGGATGAATCTCGCCCGCTTCGCCTTGTCCGTGATGGTCCTGAGTCTGACGGCGCCGGCCTTCGGCGCCTCGCCCCTGCAGGAAAAGGTCCGCACCTGGCGCGTCGCGCACGAACGCGAGCTGATCGACGAGTATCGCGAGCTGCTCGCGATTCCCAACATCACCGTCGATCGCGCGAACATCCGCCGCAACGCCGACTTCATCGTCGCGATGATGAAGCGCCGCGGCATCGCGGGGCGGTTGCTCACCCTCCCATCGCCGAATTCCAACCCGGTCGTCTTCGGCGAAGTAAAAGTTCCTGGCGCCACGCGGACGCTGGTGCTCTACGCGCACTACGATGGTCAGCCCGTCAATCCCGCCCAATGGGCGCCGGGCTGGGAACCGTTTGCCCCGAAGTTCGCGACGGGGCCGGTCGAGCAGGGCGGCAAAATCGTCGAAGGCTGGAAGTCCGGCGACCCGATCGATCCGCAGTGGCGCCTGACGGGGCGCGGCGCGGCCGACGACAAGGCCGGCGTCTTTGCGCTCCTCAACGCCTACTCGGCCCTCGTGGCATCGGGCGCGAAGCCTTCCGCCAACCTCAAGTTCTTCTTCGAAGGGGAGGAAGAGTTTGGTTCGACGAGCCTGCGCGACATCATCGCGGCCCACCGCGAGGCCCTGCGCTCGGACCTGTGGATTGTCCTCGACGGTCCGTGCCATCCCTCGGGGAAAAAGGTCGTTATGTTCGGCGCGCGCGGCGATGTGAACATGCACCTCACCGTCTTCGGCCCGAAGCGCCCGCTGCACAGTGGCAATTACGGCAATTGGGCGCCGAACCCTTCCCAGCTGCTCGTGAACTTGCTCGCCTCGATGAAGGACGACGACGGCCGCGTGCTCGTGGCAGGGTTCGACGACGACGTGACACCACTCACCGCCGCCGAGCGGCGCGCCATGATGGCGATCCCGTCGATCGAGGGCGATTTGAAACGCGAACTCGGGCTGGCGCGATCCGAGACCCTAGGGCGCACTTTGTTTGAGGGCTTCGCGCTGCCCTCACTGAGCATCAACGGCATCCAGGGCGCCAATGTCGGCGCGCAGGCCGCCAACGTGATCCCGACGGTCGCGCGGGCCGTGCTGGACTTGCGCCTCGTGCCCGGCAACGACGCGCC
>SHXL01000170.1 GCA_009693345.1 Betaproteobacteria bacterium | reverse complement strand
GAGCCTCACCATGCCGCTGGAGACCCGCCAGTATGTCCCCAAGCTGCAGGCGCTGAAGAACATCATCGACAACCCCGCGGCCTTCGGCATCGAGCTCGATCCGATCCCGAACCAGATCTATTTCACCTCCATCGCCAGGACGCGCGATATCGATGTCCGGCTCGCCGCCAAGCTGGCCGAGATGCCGGTGGAGGAATTCATCGCGCTCAATCCCGGCTTCAGCCGCCCGATGATCCGCGCCGAACTCACCCCGCGCATCGTGCTGCCCGCCGACCGGGTCGAGATCTTCCACGAGAACCTCATCAAATACGACGACAAATCCATGGTGTCGTGGCAGACCTACCAGCCGAAGAAGGGCGACACCCTGGACGCGATCGCGAAGAAATTCGGCGTCGGCCTGGCGCAGCTGAAGGAGATCAACGGCATCACCCCGCGGGCGCGCGCGATGCCCGCGGTGATGGTGGTACCGACAGGCACCTCCGGCGGCGCGCGTGACCTGGGACGGCTGCCGATCATGTACGCCCCGCCGATCGCGCTGCCAGGCCCGCGCCGCTTTACCCATACCGTCAAGGCGGGAGAGACCCTGCCCGGAATCGCCGCCCGCTATCGGGTCAGCGTCGACGACCTGCGCCGCTGGAACAAGATCGGGCGCCTCACCGCCGGCCAGATGCTGGCCATCCAAACCAGGGCCACGGTGGCCCGGAGCAAGGCCTCCAGCAAAACAGTTAAAGGAAAATCTCGCAAACAACCAACAATAAAAACGCTCATAAAATAATCTTGTTAATGATTGTTCCTAACGTGTTTTATCGTGTATTGCTGCTGTGCGATAACCAAGCTATCCAAGGATGCCTAGAATAGAGCGCCCATGGTCCGGTTCCTGCGGAAGGGCGTTCTTTTCGCTTTGCTATTTGCGGGCATCGTCACGCCTGCCGCTGCCGACCCGATCCTCATGTTCCTGCTCGGCATCGCGCGCGATATGGTTATCTCGCACGTCGCCAAATCGAGTTTCGCCCCTGCGCCGGAACCGGTGCCGGACGTGGCGCGCTTCTATCCGGGCACTTCGGTCGAGCCCGACCACCTGCGGCGCCTGATCGACGACAGCTTCCCCTACCTCAACGACGCCCAGCGCAGGGAGATTTACGGCTCCCTGAAAGAAGCGCTGACGGATCCGAAAAACGCGGCGGTACGCGGCCCGATGATTGAATATTTCGCGGACAAGGCGCTTACGGTACGCGCGGCGCAGCAGAAGCTGGCGCAGCTTTCCTCGGGCGAGAAGGAAAGTCTGGCGGCCGGGTTCCGGAAGGAAATCAACACCCTGTCCGTCGAGGAACAGACCCAGCTCGGGGAGCTTCTGCGCAACAGGCTGCTGCCGATCCCGAGCGACCTGAATCAGATGTTGCTGGCAGCCTTCGACACACCGCGATAGAGGACGCAGTTGACGGTCCTGCCGCGGACCAACTGCACCGCCTCCGGATAGGTTTCCCGGCATTCGGCCGTTGCCTTCGGGCAGCGCGGGTGGAAATGGCAGCCGGCCGGCGGATGCGCCGGCGACGGCAGTTCGCCCGAGAGCCGCATGATCTCGCGCTTGCCCTCTACGGTGGGCACCGCCGAGAGCAGCGCCTGTGTATAGGGATGCATCGGATTGCCGAGCACCTCCTCGGCCGTGCCGCGCTCCACGATCCTGCCCAGGTACATCACCGCGACCTCGTGCGCGAGGTATTCGACGATCGAGATGTTGTGCGTGATGAACAGGTACGCGATGCCGAGCCGGTCCTGCAGCGACTTCAGCAGGTTGAGTATTTGCGCCTGCACCGAAACATCCAGCGCGCTGGTGGGTTCGTCGCACACGATCAGCTTGGGTTCCACCGCCAAGGCGCGCGCGATCGCGATGCGCTGGCGCTGGCCGCCGGAGAATTCGTGCGGATAGCGGGCCAGAGCCTCCAACGGCAGGCCCACCTGCTCCAGCAGCTCCGCCATGCGGTACATGCGGTCCTTCTCGTCGCGCCCCACTCCCAGGCTGCGCATGCCTTCGGCGAGGATATCGGCGGTCCGCATGCGAGGATTGAGCGAGCCATAGGGGTCCTGGAAGATGATCTGCATCGCGCCGCGGCTCTTGCGCAGCGCTTGGCGCGAAAGCGCCGACAGGTCCCTGCCCGCGAACACCACGCGCCCGTGCGTCGGGGGAATGAGCCGCAGCAGCGCCTTGCCTGCGGTCGTCTTGCCGCAACCCGATTCGCCCACCAGCGCCAGGGTCCTGCCCGAATGGATGGTGAGCGACACCCCGTCGACCGCCTTGACGTGGCCGACGGTACGCTTGAACAGGCCTTTGCGGATCGGAAAATGCACCTTCAGGTCCTCCAGCTCCACAAGCACCGGCATGCTCGCGACGGCGACTAGCGTGCCCTCGTCCAGTCCGGCGGAGATAAGCTGCGGCGCCGCCGCGAGGCCCTGCTCCCGGAGGTGACAACGCACCAGCCTGCGCCCCGAGGCGTCTCCGGGGATCGCAGCCAACCGCGGCACCTCCTGGCGGCAGCGCAGGTACGCGAGTTCGCAGCGCTCCACAAACCGGCAGCCGGTGAAACTCCCCGTCAGAGGGGGGACCTGGCCTGCAATTGCCGAGAGTTCCGTGCCGCGCTTCTCCGACGAAGGCAGCGCTTCGAACAGCTTCTGCGAGTAAGGATGCTGAGGCGCGGCGAAAAATGCGCCGCGCTCCGCGATTTCGACAATTTCACCGGCGTACATGACGGCGACCCGTTGCGCCATCCGGGCGACGATGCCCAGGTCATGGGTGATCAGCAGGATCGCCATGTCGTGCTCGGCCTGGAGCTTCGCCAGCAGGTCGAGGATCTGCGCCTGGATCGTCACGTCCAGAGCGGTGGTGGGCTCATCGGCAATCAGCACTTCGGGCTCCGCGGCCAGCGCACAGGCAATCATGACGCGTTGCTTGAGTCCGCCGGAAAGCTGGAACGGATACTCCCCGCATCGCCATGCGGCATCCGGGATGCCGACCGCGTCGAGCAGCTCGAGCGCGCGCCTGCGCACTGCATCCCCGGTCAGCGCCGTGTGGCGCTCGATGACCTCCATGATCTGGCGACCCACGGTTAACACCGGATTGAGCGCAGTGGACGGCTCCTGGAAAATCATCGCCACACGCCGCCCACGCACGGCGCGCATCGCCGCCTCGGGCAACGCGAGAAGGTCCTGCCCTCCCAGCAGCACCCGGCCATCGGAGATGCGCCCGGCTTCGGGCAGCAAGCGCATCAGCGAAAGCGCCGTCATGGATTTACCGCTGCCCGATTCTCCGACCAGGGCGAAGCATTTTCCTTTTTGCAATTCGATGTCGACGCCGTCGACTGCGCGCAACTCACCTGTTGGCGTATCAATGCGGGTCTTCAGATTCGTAACTTCCAATACGGATTCCGTCAGTTGCCCTGTCACATGCGCACCCGGGGGTCGAAGCCGTCGCGGATCGCGTCGGCGAACAGATTGGCCGCCAGGACCAGCGCGAACATGAAACTGAACGCGGTCGCCAGCGCCCACCAGACGACCGGCTCGCGCGCCATTTCCATGCGCGCCGCATTGATCATCGTGCCGAAACTGTTGGTGGATGGATCCACACCGACGCCGACGTAGGACAGCACCGCCTCGGCCAGAACCAGGCCCGAGAAATCCATCACCATCGCGATGATCACGATGTGCGAGACGTTGGGCAGGATGTGGCGCGCGAGGATGCGCGTGTCGCGGACGCCGAAGGCATGCGCCGCCTGGATGTACTCGAGTTGCGAGAGCTTCAGCGCCTCGCCGCGCAGCAGCCGCGCAAGCCCGGTCCAGCTGGTCAGGCCGAGGATGACGCACAGAAACAGCAACCTCAGGTCGGCGCGCTGCACCGCGGTCTGGAAGGTTTCCGGGTGCAGGTCGATATAGACCTGCATCATCAGCACCGCCGCCGCGATCAGCAGAACGCCGGGGATCGAATTGAGCGTGGTGTAAAGGTACTGGATGACATCGTCGACCCAGCCCTTGAAGTATCCGGCCGAGATACCCAGCGCGATGCCCACCGGCAGGAGCACGAGCGTGGTCAGCGTGCCGATCACCAGGCTGGTGCGCACCGATTTCAGGGCCAGGTAGAAAATGTCCTGGCCGACCTTGTCGGTCCCCAGCACGTGATAACCGGTGGACAGCGCCAGCACCGGCCCGGCCAGCAGCAGCACCACAGCGAGCGAGATGCCCGCAGCGTGCCAGGGAATTTCAGGCCTTCTTTTCATGAGAGTTTTTGTTGCAAGGAAGAATAAGATTAACAAGACAACAGCAACAGCAAGCCCTGCCAGCGTCCGCTTCACTACATCCACGGCCCACTCGTCTTCGCCGTTCAGGTGGGCGCCGCCGAAGGCGAGGCGCGGGAAATCGCGCACCTGGCGTCCATCAGGCAGTTCGATCTGCTCCTTGGCATAAGACCGTGTCGCAAGGGGCGCCGAATAAGTCTTTTCGCCGCGCCCTCTGAGATGCGACACGGCGAGGTCGAGAACGGAAAGGACTTCCGACGAATATGCCCTCTGTTCCGCATTCTTCTGTTCGAGCGCAGGCCGGAAATGCAGGGAATCGAGCAACCCCAGCGTGGCATAAGCACCGAGCACGACTACCGAGGCCATGGCCGTGGCGCTCCTGAAAACCCGCGCCCACGGAATCGCGAGGTGCGGACGGCGCCGGCAGTGGAACGCGTAGCCGGCGGCCACCGCCGCAAGCAGCCAAACCAGGATATCCGTGACGAGGATGACGGGCATGTGGCGCCTTCCCTATTCCAGCCTGATGCGCGGATCGACGACGGTGTAGGAGATATCGGTGAGGATCAGGCCCACGATATAGAACACCGAGCCGATGAATACCATCGAGCGCACCACCGAGAAATCCTGCGCCTGGATCGCGTCTATGGTGTAGCTGCCCAGTCCGGGAATGCCAAAAAACGATTCCATCAGCAGGCTGCCGAGGAACAGCGTCGGGATCACCACCACCACGCCGGTCAGAATCGGGATCATGGCGTTCTTGAGCACGTGGCGGAACAGCACTGCGCTCTCGGCCAGGCCCTTGGCGCGCGCCGTGCGCACGTAGTCCTTGCCCATTTCCTCGAGGAACAGTGTCCGGTACCATCGGCTGCTCGCGCCGATGCCGCCGACGACCCCGATCAGCACCGGCAGGATCAGGAACCGCGCTGCATCCAGGCCGCCAGCGTAGCCGGAGATCGGCACCAGGTGCCAGATCTTGGATGCGATGTACTGTCCGCCGATGATGTAGAACAGCGTCGAGACCGACATCATCGCCACGCACAGCACCACGCCCCAGACGTCGAGATAACTGGCGCGAAAAAAAGCCATCAGCAGCGCGAAGGTGATGCACACCGCCAGGCCGACGAGGAAGACCGGCACCGCGAGCGCCAGGCTGGGCCACATCCTCGCCTTGATCTCGCTGCCGATGTCGCGCTTGTCCTCCGAGTAGCCAAAGTCGAAGATGAAAAGCTTTGCGGATTTTTGCGTGAACACCGTCTTGCTTGCCTTGTCGAACAGGGATTCCTCCATGGAATTCCAGACCAGGGGAAGATCGTAACCACGCTCCGCCTTCCACTTCTCGATCGCCTCCGGCGTCACCCGCTTCGCGCCCAGCTGCATGCGCGCCATGTCGTCCGGCGTGTTGACGATGAAAAACAGGGTGAAGGTGATCAGGTTGACCCCGATCAGGATCGGGATCGCATACAGCACGCGGCGGACGATGTAGCCGAACATGGCGTCAGGCGGCCGGGCGGGTAGCCATTCGCTCCCGCTTTCTGTAGGAGTGTACCGCTGGAACT
>SHXL01000169.1 GCA_009693345.1 Betaproteobacteria bacterium | reverse complement strand
GGCGCGCGCCACACCGCCGCCTTGTAGCCGAAGGTGATCGGCAAGGCCTGCTGCAGGTGGGTGCGTCCCGCCATCGGCGTATCGCGGTAGCGGCGCGCGAGCGCTTCGAGGGCCAGCGAAACCGCCGCCAGATCGGCCGCCACGAGATCGAACGCCGAGCGCAACTGCAAGACCAGCGCGCTATCCATGATGTCCTGGGTGGTCGCACCCCAGTGCACGTAACGCCCCGCGTCGCCCGCGCAGGCGGCGGCGAGCTGGCGCACAAGGGGCAGGATGGGATAGCCGACGACTTCGGTCTCGCGTTTCAGGCGCTCGAGATCGAGTATGCCGGGATCCGCCCTGGCGCTGATCTCATGCGCCGCTGCGGCCGGAATCACTCCCACAGCACCCTGCGCACGCGCCAGCGCCGCCTCGACCTCGAGACAGCGCGCGAGAAATCCGGCGTCGGAGAAAACGGCGCGCATCTCGGCCGTACCGAACATGTCGCGGTAGAGGGCGGAATCGAAGACCGTCGAAGCCATGGTTCCCGCCTAGCGCTTCACGAACAAGGCTTTGAGGTCCTCGCTGATCGCCTGGCCCTTCATGGGCGACCCCGGACCGTTCTCGTAGCGACCCCAGACGCGGGTCTCCGAACCCTCGGCCAGCAACGTACCGTCTTCACGCAGCACCTGGTGTTTAACCACGAAAGATTTGCCGCCCCAGCGGACAATACGCGAACGCACCTCGCAACGATCCTCCTGCTGGGCGGGACTTTTGAACTGGCACTCGGCCGAGACCAACGGCATTGCCAGGTGCTCAGCGCGCATGCGCTTGGCGTGATAGCCCACCGCGGCAAACATGCTCCAGGTCGAGGCATCGAACCAACGGAAATAGGTCGGATAGAAGATGATCCCGGCCGGGTCGCACTCGCCCCATTGCAGCTGCACCGGGAATACCGCCAGCATCGAATTGCTCTCGTTTTCCGTCACGCCGCCGGATAATATCAGCACGATGCGCACACAGGTCGGGATCATCGGCGCGGGGCCGGCGGGGCTGCTGCTCGCTCATCTGCTGCAACTGCGCGGCATCGAGTCGGTGGTGCTCGAGACGCGCAGCCGCCAGGAGATCGAGGCGACCATCCGCGCCGGCGTGCTGGAACAGGGCACCGTGGACCTGCTGAACGAAACGGGCCTCGGCGAGCGCTTGCGCCGCGAGGGACTGGCGCACGAAGGCGTGATCCTGCGCTTTGGCGGGCAGAACCACCGCATCCCTCTGGCGGAGCTCACCGGCGGCCGATGCATCACCGTGTATGCCCAACACGAGGTGATTCGGGATCTGGTCAAGGCGCGGTTCGACAGCGGCGAAGCATTGCTGTTTGGCGTCAAAGACATAAGCCTGCTCGATCTCGAAACCCAGCTGCCGAAGTTGCGCTTTCACGATGAGGGCGGCGCGCTCCACGAGATTGCCTGCGACTACATCGCCGGCTGCGACGGCTTCCACGGCGTGTCGCGGCCGTCGATTCCGTCGCGCCTGCGCAAGGAATTTGTGCGCGTGTCTCCGTTCGCCTGGTTCGGAATCTTGGTCGAGGCGCCGCGGGCAACCGAGGAATTGATCTACGCCTACCACGAGCAGGGTTTCGCGCTGATCAGCACTCGCTCACCGAAGATCCAACGGCTGTACCTGCAGTGCAACCCCGGCGACACAACCAGCCTCTGGCCCGACACGCGCATCTGGGAGGCGCTGCACACGCGGCTGGCGGGCGACGACGGCTGGCGCCTGAGCGAGGGACGCATCTTCCAGAAGAGCGTGATCGCGATGCGCAGTCTGGTGGTCGAGCCGATGCAGCATGGCCGCCTGTTCCTGGCCGGCGACGCGGCGCACATCGTGCCGCCGACCGGCGCCAAGGGCCTGAACCTCGCCGTCGCCGACGTGCGGGTGCTGGCGCAGGCGCTGGCCGCTTTCTACGACGCCGGCAGCACCGATCTTCTCGAGCGTTACTCCGAAACCGCGCTGCGGCGCGTGTGGCGCGCGGAGCATTTCTCCTGGTGGATGACCTCGATGCTGCACCGCTTCCACGACGAAAGCCCGTTTCACCACCGCCTGCAGCGCTCGCAGCTGGAATACGTCACCAGCTCGCGCGCCGCGGCAACCATGCTGGCGGAAAACTACGTCGGCCTACCCTTTGACAAGGTCTAAACATGGCCGAACCTACCCACTGGGCATTCCCCGCGGCCCTGCAACCGAGCCCCGATGAAGCGGGGTTCGATCTCGCGTCAGCCATCGATGCGGTGGTGCTGCTGCACGCGGAAATTCCGGAAGACGCCTACACCGCGCCCATCCTGGGAACCGAGCGCGCGGGCAACGGCGTCGTCATTCGGGAGGACGGGCTAATCCTCACCATCGGTTACCTGATCACCGAAGCCGAGTCGATCTGGCTCACCACCAATCGCGGCACCGTGGTGCAGGGCCACGCCCTCGCCTACGACCAGAGCACCGGCTTGGGCCTGGTGCTACCGCTCGGGTCGCTGGGCGTACGTCCCCTGGCGCGCGGCTCTGCCAGCGCCGCGAGATCTAATGACCCGGTGATCGTCATTGGCCACGGCGGCCGTGCGCATTCGCTTAAGGCGAGAATCATCGCCAAGCGCGAATTCGCCGGCTATTGGGAATACGTGCTGGATGAAGCCTTGTTCACCGCCCCCGCCCATCCGCAGTGGGGGGGCGCGGCGCTGGTTGGCGAGGACGGACGGCTGCTCGGTATCGGCTCGCTGCTGGTGCAGGAAAGCGTCGGCGGCAAGACGGTGGACGGCAATATGTTCGTGCCGATCGATGTGCTGACCCCGATCCTGGACGAACTGCTGACCCTCGGCCGTGCAGCGCGCCCGCCGCGTGCCTGGCTCGGCATTTATGCCACGGAAATGGACGGCCATCTGGTCATAGGCGGTCTGGCCCCTGGCGGTCCGGCCGAGCGCGCTGGCCTCAAGCTGGGTGACCTAGTATTGGAAATCGGCGGTGAGGATGTCACCGGTCTGGCGGCAATGTTTCGTCGTATCTGGAGCGCCGGCCCGGCCGGCAGCGAGGTCACGCTGACCTTGTTGCGCCACGGCGCAGCGTCGGAAGTGCGGATCCGCTCGGCCGACCGCAACGACTTCTTGAAAAAACCACGCCTGCACTGATGAAGGAACGCGCTGCCCTCCTTGCGTCGCTACTCGCCGAGAGGATCCTGGTCCTCGACGGCGCCATGGGCACCATGATCCAGCGCGAGCGCCTCACCGAAGAGCAGTTCCGTGGCCAACGTTTCCGCGGCTGGGAAAGTGACCTGCGCGGCAACAACGACCTGCTCACGCTGACACAACCGGCGCTGATCCGCCGTCTACATCTCGACTACCTCGCCGCCGGCGTCGACATCATCGAGACCAACACCTTCAACTCCACCGCCGTGTCACTGGCCGACTACGGCATGGCAGGCCTGGCCTACGAACTCAACCGCGCCGCTGCACAACTGGCGCGCGATGCCGCGGATGAATGGCACAGGGGCGACCAATCGCGACCGCGCTTCGTGGCGGGCGCCATCGGCCCCACCACCAAGACCGCGTCGATCTCGCCCGATGTCAACGACCCGGGTTTTCGCAATGTGAGCTTCGATGCGCTGGTCGCTGCCTATACAGAGGCGCTGCAGGGGCTGATGGACGGCGGTGTGGACGTGGTGCTGGTCGAGACCATTTTCGACACGCTGAACGCCAAGGCGGCGCTGTTCGCCATCGAAACCGAGTTCGAGCGGCGCGGCACACGCCTGCCGCTCATCATCTCGGGCACCATCACCGATGCCTCCGGTCGCACGCTCTCGGGCCAGACCACCGAGGCCTTCTACAACTCGGTGCGCCACGCGCGCCCGCTGGCGGTGGGGCTGAACTGTGCGCTGGGTGCAAAGGAACTGCGCCAATACGTGGAAGAACTGGCGGGCCTCTCTGAGGTGGCCGTCTCGTGCTACCCGAACGCGGGCTTGCCGAACGCCTTTGGCGAGTACGACGACACGCCCGAGGCCATGGCGCAGGAAATGGGTGGCTGGGCGCGCGCCGGTTTCCTCAACCTGGTGGGCGGCTGCTGCGGCACCGCGCCAGAGCACATCCATGCCATCGCCGCAGCGGTGCGTGGCGTCGCGCCGCGCCGCCCGCCCGAACGCGCGCCGCTGCTGCGCCTCGCGGGGCTGGAGCCGCTCAATGTCGGCGACGAGTCCCTCTTCCTCAACGTCGGCGAGCGCACCAATGTCACCGGCTCAAAAGCGTTCTCGCGCTTGATACTGGCGGGCAATTACCCCGAAGCGCTGTCGGTGGCGCGCCAGCAGGTCGAAAACGGCGCCCAGATGATCGACGTCAACATGGACGAGGCGATGCTCGATTCGGAGAAGGCGATGGTCACCTTCCTCAATCTTGCCGCCTCGGAGCCGGACATCTCGCGCGTGCCGGTGATGATCGACTCCTCGAAGTGGAGCGTGATCGAGGCGGGACTCAAGTGCCTGCAGGGTAAGGGCGTCGTCAATTCCATCAGCCTGAAAGAGGGCGAGGAGGAGTTCCTGCGCCAGGCAAACCTGGTACGCAAGTACGGCGCCGCGGTGGTGGTGATGGCTTTCGACGAGCAGGGCCAGGCCGACACGCTGGAACGGCGCACCGCGGTCTGTCGCCGCGCCTACGAGCTATTGACGCAGAAAGCGGGCCTCTCGCCCGCGGACATCATCTTCGATCCGAACATCTTCGCCATCGCCACCGGACTGGAAGAACACACGCGTTACGCCCTGGACTATCTGGCAGCGGTGCGCTGGCTCCGCGCCCAGCTGCCGCAGGCCAGGATCTCCGGGGGCGTATCGAACCTGTCGTTTTCCTTCCGCGGCAACGACGCGGTACGCGAAGCCATGCACACCGCCTTCCTCTATCACGCGGTGCAGGCCGGCATGACCATGGGCATCGTCAATGCCGGACAACTGGGCGTCTACGAGAAAATCGAGCCAGAGCTGCGTACGCGGGTCGAGGATGTGATTCTGGCACGGCGCGCGGATGCCACCGAGCGCCTGATTGAATACGCTGCGGGGGTCAAGGGTGGACTGCGCGCCGGCAAGGAGGACGATGCGTGGCGCACCGGCACGGCGGAAGAACGCCTGTCTCACGCGCTGGTGAACGGCATCGCCAGCCATGTGGTCGCCGATACCGAGGAGGCCAGGCTCAAGTTCGCGCGCCCCATCGAAGTCATCGAAGGCCCGTTGATGGATGGCATGAACATCGTCGGCGATTTGTTCGGCGCCGGGAAAATGTTCCTGCCGCAGGTCGTCAAATCCGCACGCGTCATGAAACAAGCGGTGGCGCACCTGATTCCCTTTATCGAGGCGGAGAAACTGCGCACCGGGGAGACCGGCCGCTCCAAGGGCAAGCTGGTGATCGCCACGGTCAAAGGCGACGTGCACGACATCGGCAAGAACATCGTCGCCGTGGTCCTCCAGTGCAACAACTACGATGTCGTGAACCTGGGCGTGATGGTGCCCGCCAAAACCATTCTTGAGACGGCGAAACGGGAACATGCCGACGCCATCGGCCTCTCCGGGCTCATCACCCCCTCGCTGGAGGAAATGACGCATGTGGCGCGCGAGATGGAGCGCGAAGGCTTCAGCGTGCCGCTGCTGATCGGCGGCGCCACCACCTCGCGCGCGCACACCGCGGTGAAAATCGCGCCCAACTACCCCGGCCCGGTGGTCTACGTGCCCGACGCCTCGCGCGCGGTCGGCGTGATGCAGAATCTGCTGTCGGTCGGTCAGCGCGATGCTTATCTGGCCGGCTTGCGCGCCGATTACGAGAAGATCCGCATCCAGCACCGCGACAAAAAAGGTCCGGGCCCGCTGCTGCCGAT
>SHXL01000168.1 GCA_009693345.1 Betaproteobacteria bacterium | reverse complement strand
GAAGCGTTTGTGTGCGAATCAAGTTGGTATCAGGGTTTGGCGGCGTGTGGTGGATACTGGCAGAAAGACATTTTGGACAAAGTCATGCCCCACCCCTTCCCGGTGTAACAAAAAACTGAATGCTGTTCTTAACCACCAACATTCCGAACTAGGCGCTGGTAGGAACGCGCTAAGCGCGTTGGGCGATCAGCACCACGTTCGAGCCGCCGAAGGCGAACGAATTCGACATCACGGCACGCGGGATTTCGCCGCGCTCGGCTTTCATCGGCACATGGCGCACCGCGCAGGCCGGATCGGGCTGCTCCAAATGCGCGGTGGGGGGGATGACGCCGTCGCTGAAGGGCATCAGCGCGGCCGCCATTTCGAGCGCGCCGGCGCCGCCGAGCAGATGGCCGTGCATGGATTTGGTGGAACTCACCGGAATGCGCATTGCCGTATCGCCGAACACCGCCTTGATCGCCTCGCACTCGACGACGTCGCCGACGATGGTGGCGGTGCCGTGCGCGTTGATATAGCCGATGGCCTCGGGCCGCAGGCCCGATTCGCCCAGCGCCTGGTGCATGGCGCGCATCTGGCCGTCGCGGTCGGGCTTGGACATGTGCGCCGCGTCGCAGGTATTGCCATAGCCGGTGATGAGGGCATGGATCGGGGCGCCGCGCGCCCGCGCGCGCGATTCTTCCTCCAGCACCAGCGCCGCGCCGCCTTCGCCCAGCACCAGCCCGCCGCGCCGTTTGTCGAAGGGCCTGCAACTTGCGCCCGCATCGGCGGCATCCGCGGGTGCGAGCGTGCGCAGCGCCTGCCAGGCGGCGAGGATTCCCGGGGTGAGCAGCGCTTCCGAGCCGCCCGCGACCATCGCGTCGGCGCGCCCGCTCCGGATTGCGTGCATCGCCTCGCCGATCGCCATCGCAGAGGACGAGCAGGCGGTGGAAAAATTGGCGAAAGGGCCGCGCAAACCCCATTTCATTGCGACGTTCGATCCCGCGGCGTTGCTCATCGCCATCACCACGGACAGCGGCCGCAAGCGGAAATCGTTCTTGCCGTAGACGGACTTGAACGCGCCCTCGAGGGTATGCGCGCCGCCCATGCCGGTACCCCAGTAAACGCCGATGCGGTTGCGGTCCGCCGCGGCCGGATCGAGTCCACTCGCCGCCAGGGCCTGGCCCGCGGCCGCGAGCGCGAATTGCGCAACGCGGTCCAACGCTCCCGCCTCCGGTGCCTTGAAATGCGCGCCCGGGTCCCAGGCGGCAAGTGCGCCGACCTGGACGCCGGAGCCTAGCGCCACTTCATCTGGCAGGCGCTGCACGCCCGATCGCGCCTCTGCGAGCGCGCGGTAAAACGCATCGAGGCTGTTGCCGAGCGCCGATACGACTCCGATCCCGGTGACCGCGACCCGGCGCCCCGGCGCTGCGGTTCCCACCGACACCGCGGATCCGGCATGCATCGCGCTCACCGCAGCTCAGGCCTTGCCGGCAGCCTGCAGCGTCTTGGCGATGTGGCGCTCCAGGTCGGCGAAGCACTTGATATTGCGCAGATCCTCGTCCGAGACGGTGACGCCGAACTCGTCTTCGACCTTGAACATGAACTCGATGAAGGTGAGGGAGTCCACCCCCAGATCCGCCAGCGGTGCATCGGCGTCGAGCTTGGCCGGATCGAGCGAGAGTTCCTTGATGGCGAGATCCTTGATTCGGCTGAGCGTGTCCATGCGGCAATTCTAAACCAGGATCGCGCATCGGCAATGGGCGGGAGGAGGTAAAATGGCAGCGAAACAAGCGCTTGCATCGTCCCAGCCATGACCATTTTCGCCCTCGGGCTCAACCATCAGACCGCTCCGCTGACGATGCGCGAGAAGGTGGTTTTTCACGTCGAGCGCCTGGGCGAAGCGCTGGGCGAGGCCAAGCGCGTGCTGGCGCCTGAGGCCGCGATCCTTTCCACCTGCAACCGCACCGAACTCTATCTTTCCGGCGAGCGGCAGGAAGAAAAGCGCGCGGCGGTCGCCGAGTGGCTCGCGAAATACCACGGCGTGGATCCGCGGGAGCTGACGCCCTGCCTGTACGCGTTGCCGCGCGAGCAGGCGGTGCGGCATGCGTTCCGCGTCGCCTCGGGCCTGGATTCCATGGTGCTGGGCGAACCCGAGATACTCGGCCAGATGAAGGAGGCGGTGCGCTCCGCGGAGGCCGCCGGCACGCTGGGCACGGTGCTGCACAAGCTCTTCCAGCGCTCCTTCGCGGTTGCCAAGGAAGTGCGCAGCACCACGCAGGTCGGCGCCCACAGCGTATCCATGGCGGCGGCGGCGGTGAAGCTCGCCGGCAGGATCTTCCCTTCGTTGAAGGACCAGAAGGTGCTGTTCATCGGCGCGGGCGAGATGATCGAACTGTGCGCGACGCACTTCGCGGCACAGGGCCCGGCGCGCATCACGGTCGCCAACCGGACGCTGGAGCGGGCCGAGGCGCTGGCGCACCGCTTCAACGCGTGCGCCATCGAACTGCGCGAACTCGCGCAATGCCTGCACGAGCACGACATCGTGGTTTCCTCCACCGCAAGTTCGCTGCCGATCCTGGGCAAGGGGATGGTGGAACGCGCGCTCAAGGCGCGGCGGCGCCTGCCGATGTTCATGGTAGACCTGGCGGTGCCGCGCGACATCGAGCCCGAGGTCGGCGAGTTGGACGACGTTTTTCTCTACACGGTGGACGACCTGAAGGGCGTGGTGCAGGGCAACCAGGACGCGCGCCGCTCGGCCGTGGAACAGGCCGAGGTCATCATCGACACCCAGGTCGGCCAGTTCATGCACTGGATGCAGGTGCGCGAATCGGTGTCGCTCATCAGGGCCCTCCGGGATAAGGCCGAAGATGCCCGCCGCACCGAGGTCGAGCGCGCGCTCAGGCTCCTCGCCAAGGGCGACGATCCGAAGCAAGTCCTCGAAGCGCTGTCGCAGGGCCTCACGAACAAGCTGATGCACGCGCCGACGCAGGCGCTGAACGAAGCGACCGGCGAGGAGCGGCGCACGCTCGCCGACACGCTCGCGCGCCTGTTCCGCGTTCGTCCTTGAAACTGCGGCCTTGAAGCCCTCGCTGCGTACGAAGCTCGACAGCCTCGCGAGGCGGCTGGAGGAGCTGAACCGGTTGCTGTCGGCCGAGAACGCCGCGCGTGACATGGGCGAATTCCGCAAGCTGTCACGCGAACACGCCGAGCTGAGCAGCGTGGTCGAACTTTATGGCCGCTACCAGCAGGCGGAGCGCGATGCCGCCGACGCGAGCGAGATGGCCGCCGATCCTTCGATGAAGGGTTTCGCCGGCGAGGAACTGAAGATCGCGCAGGCCACGATGCAAGAAATCGAAGCTGAAGTGCAGGCGGCGCTGCTGCCGCGCGATCCGAACGATGACCGGAATATCTTCCTGGAAGTGCGCGCCGGCACCGGCGGCGACGAATCGGGGCTGTTCGCCGGCGACCTGTTCCGCATGTACACGCGCTATGCGGAGCGCCAGGGCTGGCAGGTCGAGCTGATCTCGGAGAGTCCCTCCGAGCTCGGCGGCTTCAAGGAGGTGGTCGCGCGCATCGCCGGGCAGGGCGCGTATTCGAGGCTCAAATTCGAATCCGGCGGGCATCGCGTGCAGCGCGTGCCGGAAACGGAGACGCAAGGACGAATTCACACTTCGGCCTGCACCGTCGCGGTCCTGCCGGAAGCCGATGCGGTGAGCGAAGTCGTGCTCAACCCGGCCGAGCTGCGCGTCGACACGTACAGGGCGTCTGGCGCCGGAGGCCAGCACGTCAACAAGACCGATTCGGCAATCCGCATCACGCACCTGCCGACCGGGATCGTGGTCGAGTGCCAGGACTCGCGCTCGCAGCACAAGAACCGCGAGCGCGCGCTTTCGGTGCTTGCCGCGCGCATCAAGGACAAGCAGGAAAAGGAGCTCGCCGCGAAAACCGCCTCGACGCGCAAGTCGCTGATCGGCTCGGGCGACCGCTCCGAGCGCATCCGCACCTACAATTTCCCGCAGGGCCGTGTCACCGACCACCGCATCAACCTCACGCTCTACAAGATCGAGCGCATCATGGACGGGGAACTGGACGATGTCGTCAATGCGCTCGCCGCGGAGCACACGGCCGAGCAACTCGCGCAGCTCGCCGAAAAAACCGCTTGAAGATTTCCCAAGCAATCGCGGCGTCGGGCATCGACATGCGCGAGGCAAGGCTGCTGCTGGCCGAGGTTTGCGGTACTTCGCAAGCCAGTCTGGCGGCATCGCCTGAGCAGGAAGTTCCCTTTGAAGTCGAAAATGCTTTTCATGACTTCATACAAAGAAGAATCAAGGGAGAGCCGGTCGCGTACATCCTCGGGCGCAAGGAGTTCTACGGCCTCGAGCTTTCGGTCAACCCCTCGGTGCTCATCCCGCGGCCGGAGACCGAGCTGCTGGTGGACTTGGCTCTGGAGCGGGATGCTTCTTCGGTCCTGGACCTAGGTACCGGTTCGGGCGCGGTAGCGCTGGCGATCAAGCATCAAAGGCCAAAAATCCGGGTGGTCGCAATCGATTCCGACCTTTCGGCGCTTCTGAGCGCGAAGCGCAATGCCGCCAAACTGAATCTGGAAATCGATTTCCGCCACGGCTGCTGGTTCGCTCCGGCGGCGGGGGAGCGTTTCGAGCTCATCGTTTCCAATCCGCCCTATGTCGCGAGCGGCGATCCGCATCTCGAGGGCCTGCGCTTCGAACCTCAGGGGGCCCTGATAGGCGGACCGGATGGCCTTGATTGCATCAGGGACATTGCAACGGCTGCGCCCTCCCACCTCGTCTCCGGCGGTTGGCTGCTGCTGGAGCACGGCCAGGGGCAGGAGGAGGAGGTCGGAGAACTGCTCGCCGCAGCAGGGCTTGAATCGATCACTACATGGCCCGACCTTGCAGGCATTGCCCGGGTCTCGGGTGGAAAGTTAAAATCATGACCATGGATACCCAAGACAAGATCAAGCAGCAGGTTACCGGCAACCCCGTGGTGCTCTACATGAAGGGTACGCCGCAGTTTCCCCAATGCGGCTTCTCCCAGCTCGCGGTGCAGATGCTGAACGCCTGCGGCGTGACGAGCTTTTTCAGCGTCAACGTGCTGGAGAACCCGGACATCCGCCAGGGCATCAAGGACTACGCCAACTGGCCCACGATCCCGCAGCTTTACGTCAAGGGCGAATTCGTCGGCGGCTCGGATATCGTGAAAGAGATGTACCAGTCGGGCGAGCTGCAAAAGCTACTGGAAGGGTTGCGCCAACAGGCCTAGATCGCGGTCTGCGTACTTACGTCCGCATACAAAGCCGCGCGGGCAGCCTCGGATTTATTTTTCTATCCATTAATGAAGCCAGTTCTCCGCCGCGAGACCGGGCACCCTTGCAAACTCGCGCATGTTCCCGGTAACTACGGTGGCGCCAATGCTCAACGCATGCGCGGCAAGCAGTGAATCCATCGGACCGATCTTGATGCCGCGCGGCTCCAGGTACGCTCGAATTCGGCCCGCATGCACTGCCGCCAATTCGTCGAAATCCAAAAATTGAAAGTTGAGCAGCACTCGCCATACGAGGGTTCTCTTCGTCTCGGGGGCCTCGGCCTTGGCAATCATCGTTTGCAGCTCGGAGAGCGTGATCGTCGAGATCAGACGTTGATCTGCAGCTAGTCCGTCAATCCGGCGGGCGAGCTGCTCCCAGCCCGCGCGGTGATGCACCAATGCCGAAATGGCGTTGGTGTCGAACATCCAGTTCACCGAACGCGCTTCTTGCGCGCCGGGCGCAGCGCGGCATCCGCACGACGATCCGTCCACCCGGGTTGATCACGTGGTGCGAGTTCAATCGGGCCGATCTCCTTGAGAAGATTCAGCAGATTTCCTTTGCGCCGGGGCAGGATGGAAATCACGCCGAAGTCCTTGCGCATCACCACTTCCTT
>SHXL01000167.1 GCA_009693345.1 Betaproteobacteria bacterium | reverse complement strand
CGCTCAGGGACGAGCTGCTCAACGGGGAGATCTTCTACAGTCTGAAGGAAGCGCGCATCGTGATCGAGCGCTGGCGGCGCGAATACAACGAGATCAGGCCCCACAGTTCGCTTGGCTACAGGCCACCAGCGCCGGCGGCCTGTAGCCCTCGGCCCCTCATGCTCGCGCAACCGCAGATGGTGCAGTAAAGTAACAATGGCCCTGGTACAAAAGATCGGTCAGGTCAATCGAGATCAACCGAACGCACGAGGAAATCCGCAACCTGCAGGATGCGTTCCTTGTATTGGATGCGCAGCACTACCTGCGCCGGCCGGTGGCCGTGCAATTCCGCGGCGCGATCGGATTGAACGACGAGACCGAGGCGCTGGCAATGCGCTCGCGCTTCCAGGAGATCTGGTCCGCGTCCTACCCGGGGGTCGCGAGCACCACCGTGGGCTTGTAGACGGCAAACTGCTATTATCGTTGCACAGCCGCAACATGGCTGCCACAAGCCAAAGTATCTACTTGAACTTAAAGGGACTAATCATGAACAAAGCACTGCTCATCGCCGCAGCGGCCGCGATTGCACTCACCGCCTGCAGCAAGGAACAACCGAAACCCGCTCCGGCGCCTGCGCCGGCCGCTACTCCGGCACCGGCGGCACCCGCCGCCGAGTCCGCTCCGGCAGAAGCGCCCAAAGCAGCTGCCTCCGCCCCGGCAGAAATGAAGAAAGAAGAACCGAAGAAGGAAGAAGCAAAGAAGTAATTTCCGCTTCGGCGAATTGAACGGCGGTCCCGCGAGGGTCCGCCGTTTTTATTTCAACTCACGCCAGGCGAAGCCCTCTTCCTGCGTCGACAGGCCGATCCAGTCCGCGGCGCAGCCCATCGCGCGGGCCAGCGCTTCACGCGCCAGCTCCGGCCGGTTGTTCTGGTGCGACAGGTGCGCCGCGAACACGTGCTTCAGGCGCGAGCGGTCGATCGCGCCGAGCAGCTGCTCCGCCTGCAGGTTCGAAAGATGGCCGAAAGGACCGGTTATGCGCTCCTTCAGCCACTTCGGATACTCTCCGGCCCACAGCATGTCGTGGTCGTGGTTGCACTCCAGCACCAGCGCGTCACAACCGGAGAGTGTGGTCTCGACATGGGGGGTGGAAACGCCAATGTCGGTCAGCACACCGAGGCGGAACGCGCCGTCGGAGAACACGAACTGCACCGGCTCGCGCGCATCGTGCGGCACGGTGTACGGCCGGACTTCCAGGTCGCCGATGGCAAAGGGGTCGCGTCCCCGGATCGTGCGCGTATCCACAGCGCCGGGCACCTTTCCAGATTCCGCGAGCGCGGTCTGCGTGCCGTGGGTAAGCCAGACCGGAATCCGGTGCTGCGCGGCGAACGGATAAGCCTGGCCGGCGTGGTCGTCATGCTCGTGGGTGACCAGGATGCCGCTGATGTCGGCCGGCGTGATGCCCAGGCGCGCGAGGCGGCGTTCGGTCTCGCGCGGCGACAAGCCGCAATCGAGCAGCACCCGCGTGCTGCCGGCCTGCGCGACAAGACAGTTACCTTTGGAACCGCTTCCGATGGAAGCGAAACGCAATGTCAACGAAGCTGCTCGTGCCAAGAGAGCTTCGTCATCGAAGCTGTTCGTGCAACAGCGCGACGATGCGGCGCGTGGTCTCGGTATTGGCCTGGGCACCGTCCTTGGTCAGGACCTGCACTACGCACTTGCCGGCAAATGGACGTATGTGCACCCGGAACTGCTCCGCCTTCACCGACGATTCGTTTGATTTCCAGAACGCGAGCTTGGAAAGTATTCCCTTCTCACCGTCCTTCTTCGCCATGTCCAGTGAGTCGGTGTCCGCATAGCGCACGAAATACTGGCCCTTCTGCCTGTCGCGGTCCTCGACCGTGAAACCGACCCGGTCGAGCGCCAGCCCGACGCGGCGCCAGGCGCGGTCGAAGGGCTCGAACACTTCCAGAGTCTCGAACCCGCCGATGCCCGGCTGTATCGCCGCACGCGCCGACGTTTGCGCGCCGATGGCGATCAGCTGTTTGGCTTTTTCCTCCTGCGCGCCGAGGCGGACCATCAGGCGGCGCAGGAACTCGGCTTCGAGTTCGGGATCCGGCGGGCGCGGCTGCCATACGGTGCTTACCTGGCCTTGTATCACCTCGATCATGCCGCGGTGGCTGATGTAGATCTCGCTGCCGCCTTCGTCGTTGCGCTCCAGGCGGGTGCGGAACTTGTCGCGCTCGGAAGTCGAGTAAAGCGAGTCGAGCAGCTTGCCGATCGTATTGCGGATCCAGTCCTGCGGAATCTTGGCGCGGTTCTCCGCCCAGTCGGTCTCCATCACACCCGCCTCCGGGACGCTGACCGCGATCAGAAAACCGTTTTCCTGCCAGAAATCGCGCACCAGCGGCCAGAGCTTCGCAGGGGGCTCCGTGACCACCAGCCAACGCTGGTTGCCGGTGCGGTCGACGCGCATTTTTTCAACGTCCGGCAGCACACCGGCGGCGAGGTTGCCTGTCTTGGCCTGCTGCGCGCGGTCCGCCTGGTAGCCCGAAAGCGTCGCCGTGCTCTTGCCGGTTTCCGGCACTACGTAGCGATTGTCCCGGGCCGGCGTGGTCAGGTCGGGCGGAATCTCGAGCCCCGGCAGCTGTCCGGCCGATTTGTAGTCGATTTTAGTTGCCTCTGCCACGCTGCCGCTGGTGACGGTGCAGGCGTCGAGCGAGGCCACTGCGGCAATCGCCAGCGCGATGCGCGCGATCGCCAACGCGCTGCGCGCGTTCATCATGCGCGCTTCTCGACCATTCGCAGCGGCAAGGCGATGCCGGCCTCCGAGAGCGCCTCGCGCACCGCGTCGTAGCAGCGGTCCGACAGCGGCACCAGCGGCAGCCGCAGGCCCGGCTCGATCAGTCCCATCTGCGCCATCGCCCACTTTACCGGCGACGGATTGGTTTCGATGAACAGCTTCTGGTGCAGGCCGATCAGCCTGAGGTTCAGCTCGCGAGCCTTCTTGACATCGCCGACCAGCGCCGCAGCGCACATCTCGTGCATCATTCTCGGCGCCACGTTCGCCGTCACGGAAATGACGCCGTGGCCGCCGAGCAGGATAAGCGCCAGCGCGCCCGCGTCCTCGCCGGAGTAAATCGAAAAATTGCGCGGCGCGCGCTTTATCAGATCGGTGCCGCGCTCCATGTTCGCGGTGGCGTCCTTTATGCCGATGATGCCCGGCACCTGCGCGAGGCGCAGCACGGTATCGTTCTGCATGTCCGTGACAGTGCGCGCCGGCACGTTGTAGAGGATCATCGGCAGGTCCACCGCTTCCGCGATCTTGCGGAAATGCTGGTAGAGCCCTTCCTGGGTCGGCTTGTTATAGTAAGGCACCACCGACAGGCTCGCGATCGCACCGTTCTTCTTGGCCGAGGCGCTCAGCTCGATCGCCTCGGCGGTCGAATTGCCGCCCGTGCCGGCGATGATCGGGATGCGCCCCTTGGCGTGTTCGACGGCGACCCGGATCAGCTCCTTGTGCTCGTCGAAATCCACCGTCGGCGACTCGCCCGTGGTGCCGACGACCACGATGCCGTCGGTGCCCTCGGCGATGTGCCAGTCGATCAGACCCCTGAAGCGCACGAGGTCGAGCCGGCCATCCTCCAGCATCGGGGTAACGATCGCGACCAGGCTGCCTGTAATCATCTGCGGTACTCCATCCATTCCAGCTAACCTGCGATTTTATCTCTTCCCCGCTTGCACAGCACAAAGTCTTTGAATCATTGCGGGTTTCGGGTCATCGACAACACCCTCTTCGAAGCCCTTGACGGCCAAATCCTTGAATGCTTCGAGCAATTCTCCCGGCCGCAGCAGGAATGCGGGGTTGGAGGGCTTTCCGAACCTTTCGTTCCCCAGCATGAAGGTTTCGTAAATCAGTACGCCTCCTTCTGCAAGGCTTTCATTCAAAATTTTCATCAAAGGCCGGTTCAGATAGTTCGTCACTACGATGCCCTCAAAGCGCTCTCCGGGCAGCGGCCAGGGGCCGCCATCTTCCAGATCCGCCTGTATGAAACGCGCACCGGGGATCTGCTGCGGCTCGCGATCCACCGCGACTACTTTCAGGCTTTTACTTAAAAGGAAATTTGCATGACGACCGCTCCCGCAGGCCAGATCCAGCACCGTTCCGTATTTAATCAACGGCGCCCAGCGAACAACCCAGTCCGAAGGCTCGATCATTCGAGCTGCGGCGAAGCATCCCTTAGGAATACCGGCAAGTCCGTCGTCGGGGGACGGGCGGGAACCTGGTAGAACATTTCCGCGACAAAGCCGCGGTGGTAGGACGTGTGATTGACGACGTGCAGGAGCATTTCTCCGCGTGTCATGGCGCCCTCGCCTCCCCCAACGAAGCTGAACCGCACCACGCCCTTCAACTCGGCGTCGCGCATGGCGTCGTATTTTTCGATGTACCAGGCGTCGATTTCCTGCTGCGCGCGCCAGAGTTCGCCCAGCGGCGGGTGATCCGGCGTATTGCGCGCCGCATAGCCGTGCTCGCGCCCCTCGAAATGCGCCTGGAAGATGCGGTCGATGACGTAGTTGTGGTTCAGCATGTGGACCATGTTCTTGAACAGCGACTGCCGCGGTTTGACCGCCTCGCCTTCCGGCAATCCGGCGACGGCCTCGAAGATGAGCTTGTTCGCCCATGCGTTGTAACGCGCCAGCATGCGGGCGTCGCGGCGGTTCACCGAATCAGCGCCGCACAAAAAGACAGGATGTCACCGAACGTAACCAGCATGTCTGGGCGCAGGTAGGCGGAGAACGCGGCGGCAGTAACGAACGCCAGGAGCACGATACCGGTCGCCGTCAACCAGAATCGTTTCTTTGCCGCGTCCATTACGCCGCTGCGGGCACTGCCTTGCGCTGGGCGAGCGGAGTTTCGTTGACCGGCAGGTTGATGAGCGCGGCGAAAACGCTCAAGCCGATGGACGCAACGAATGCTCCCGAGTACGAGCCGGTCGTGTCGTAGAGCCGGCCGGCGAGCCAGACGCCAATGAAGCTGCCGATCTGGTGGCCGAAGAATATGATCGAGGCGAGCATCGCGGCATAGCGCATGCCGAATATCTGACCGACCAGTCCGTTGGTCAGCGGCACGGTCCCCAGCCACAGCAGGCCGATGCCGCAGGCGAAGGTATACAGGACGACCGGCGTCAGGGGGAGGAAAACCAGCATCGCAATCAGGAAGCCGCGGATCGTGTAAATGGCCGACAGCAGATATTTCTTGCTGAAGCGCCCGCCCAGCCACCCGGCGCTCAAGGTGCCCACGATGTTGAACAGCCCGATCAGCGCGAGCGCCGTCATGCCGTGCTCGGGCTTGAGCCCCGCGTCAGTCACGAACGACGGCAAGTGGACCGTCAGCATCGCGATATGGAAGCCGCATACGAAGTAGCCCCAGAACAGCATGTGGAAACCTTTCTCGCGCATCGCCTCGTGCAGCGCTTCACCTATGGATTGCGGTTCCCCGGCGGCAGCCGCCGGCTTGCCTGCAAGCGGAATGGCAAGCGGGATCACCAGCGCGACGATGCCGGCGAGCGCGAAAAGCGCCGCGTGCCAGCCGTATGCCGAAATGAGTTGCTGGGTCAGCGGCAGCAGCGCGAATTGTCCGAAGGAACCGGCGGAGGTCGCGATGCCCATCGCAAAGCTGCGTTTCTCCGGCGCGACCATCCGTCCGATGATGGCGAGGATGATGCCGAACGATGCGCCGCCGAGCGCCATGCCGAGCAGCAGACCGCAGTTGAGGTGCATGCCGATCGGCGAGCTGATGACCGACATGCCGATGAGTCCGAGGATGTAGCACACCGCAGCGCCGGCGAGCACGCGTCCCGGGCCGTAGCGATCCGCCACGCCGCCGGCCACCGCCCCGAGAGCACCCCAGGCAAGGTTCTGCAGCGCCATGGACAGCGAGAACACTTCCCTGCCCCAGCCGTACTCCATGCTCATCGGCTGCAGGAACAGGCCGAAGCTGGCACGCACGCCGAAAGCAATCGCCATGATGATGCAGCCGCAGGCGAGGGCCAGGGCGGGGGTGCGCAGTGAAACGAGCAGC
>SHXL01000166.1 GCA_009693345.1 Betaproteobacteria bacterium | reverse complement strand
TCGTGCGCGCCATCGGCCTGGGGCCGCTCGCCGGCATCATGGCGATCGCGATCGTTGAGACCGGCACCTTCGTCAAGCTGTACTCCGAAGCGATCGAGAACCTCGACCGCAAGCAGATCGACGGCGTGACCGCCGTGGGCGGCAACGGGTTGCAGAGCATCCGCTTCGGCGTGCTGCCGCAGGTCCTGCCGATGATGCTCTCGAACACGCTCTATATGTTCGAGCACAACGTGCGCTCGGCTTCGATCCTCGGCATCGTCGGGGCGGGGGGAATCGGCTTCCTGCTGGCCGACCGCCTGCGGGCCTATGAGCTGCAGGAAGCCTGCCTGATCATCATCGTGCTGGTGGTCGCGGTGTACGCGATCGACTGGCTGTCGAAAGTCCTGCGCGAGCGGCTGATCGGCGACCATCGCCGCCGCGAGCCGGTGGACGATGCGGTGCAGACGGCATGATTTGCTTATCGCTTCTTTTGCCGATATAGTCCCGCCATGATCTCCGCGATCGCACTGTACGCAGTTATTGCTGCGGCGACCGTTACCAGCCTGCTTCTCCTGGCTGGCCTGCTGCTGCGCCCAGCGCGCACACACTAAATACCCAATTCGGCAGTACCCCTGACCCGCCCCACCCGGCGGGGAGGACTTTTCGCATCCCCATCAAGGAGCGGCATATGAACGGCGACAAATTGATCATTTTCGACACCACCATGCGCGATGGCGAGCAGTCGCCCGGCGCTTCCATGACGCGGGACGAAAAGCTGCGCATCGCGCGGCAGCTGGAGCGCATGAAGGTGGACGTGATCGAGGCCGGCTTTCCCGCCTCCTCGAACGGCGACTTCGAGGCGGTGAGCGCCATCGCCAAGGTGATCAAGGACAGCACGGTGGCAGGCCTGTGCCGCGCCAATGACAAGGACATCCAGCGCGGCATCGACGCGCTGAAGGGCGCGAAGTCCTGGCGCATCCATACCTTCATCGCCACCAGCGCGCTGCACATGGAGAAGAAGCTGCGCATGACGCCCGACCAGGTGTTCGAGCAGGCGAAGCTGTCGGTGCGCTACGCGAAAAACGCCTGCCCGGACGTTGAATTCTCGCCCGAGGACGGCAGCCGCTCGGATCCGGATTTCCTTTGCCGGGTGCTGGAAGCGGTGATCAAGGAAGGCGCTACGACAATAAACATCCCGGATACCGTTGGCTATGCAGTTCCCGAACAATTTGGCGAACTCATAAAAATAATAAGAACAAGAATTCCTAATTCGGACAAAGCGGTCTGGAGCGTGCACTGCCACAACGACCTCGGTATGGCAGTCGCGAATTCACTCGCCGCGGTGCGCATCGGCGGTGCGCGCCAGATCGAATGCACGGTCAACGGCCTGGGAGAGCGCGCCGGCAACACCTCGCTCGAAGAGGTGGTCATGGCCCTGCGCACGCGGAAGGATTTTTTCAAGCTGGAAACCAGAATCGATACGACGCAGATCGTTCCCGCATCGCGGCTGGTCTCGCAGATCACCGGCTTCGTGGTGCAGCCGAACAAGGCGGTGGTGGGGGCGAATGCCTTCGCGCACGCCTCGGGCATCCACCAGGACGGCGTGATCAAGGCACGTGAAACTTACGAGATCATGACCGCCGAGGACGTGGGCTGGAGCGCCAACAAGATCGTTCTCGGCAAGCTCTCGGGCCGCACCGCATTCAGGCAGCGCCTGAAGGAACTCGGCATCGAGCTCGACAACGAGGAGGGCTACAACAAGGCCTTCCAGCGCTTCAAGGACCTCGCCGATAAGAAATCCGAAATATTCGACGAAGACCTGCATGCGCTGGTGTCGCATGAGGCGGGCCTCTCGAGCAACGAAGTCTGGGGCTTGGTCAGCATGAGCCAGGGTAGCGGTACCGCGGACAAGCCTCACGCTTCCGTTGTCTTGATGAATAAGGACAAGAAAATAAGTGCGGAAGCAAAAGGCGACGGCCCGGTGGACGCTACCTTCAAGGCGATCGAAAGCGTGGCGAAAAGCGGCGCCGAGTTGCTGCTCTTTTCGGTGAACGCGGTGACGCAGGGCACCGAGAGCCAGGGCGAAGTCACGGTGAGACTGGCCAAGGGCGGGCGCATCGTCAACGGCGTCGGCGCCGATACCGATATCGTGGTTGCCTCGGCCAAGGCCTACATCGGCGCGCTCAACAAGCTCGAGAGCAAGGTCGAAAGAGTGAACCCGCAGCACCAGCTCTGATGCGCCCGCGCCGCTCGTGGCTGTTCGTGCCGGGTGCCGACCCGGCGGCGCACGCGGCCGCCGCGCGATCCGGCGCGGACGTGATCATCCAGGAGCTGGAGGATTTCACGCCGCCCGACTTGCGGCCGAAGGCAAGAGCCCTTGCTCTTGATCTGTATGAAAAATGGCGGAAGGCGGGCGCTATTGCGGCCGTGCGGGTCAATCCGCTGGAATCCTGTGGCCGTGAGGATCTTGCGGCGGTACTCAAGGGCCGCCCCGACATCGTCCTGATGCCCAAGGTCGTTTCGCCCGAGCAGGTGCGCGCTCTCGAGCAGGCGAGCGGGGGCGCGGTGGACCTGGTGCCGAACATCGAGACTGCCGCGGGCCTGCTGAACGCCTTCGCGATTGCCAGGGCGAGCAAGCGTGTCATCGCGATGCTGGTGGCGAGCGAAGACATGGTCGCGGACCTCGGCACGAACCGGAGCCGCGGCGGCGAAGAGCTGGCGTACGTGCGCCAGCTCTTCCTCGTCGAGTGCCGGCCGCGGGCGTCGAAGCAATCGATTGTCCCTATACCTTCAGCGACGTGAAGGGCGCCCTCGCGGACGCCAGATGGGCGAAGCGGATGGGCTACAGGGCGAAGAGCCTCGTGGCTCCCGTCCACGCAGCGGCGATCAACGGTGTTTTTTCAGCATCCGGTATTGAACTTCGAAAAGCAGAACACCTTGTCGCCGCATTCGAAAAGGCTCGAAAAGAAGGTAAAGGCAGAGCGAAGGTGGATGGCAAGCTGGTGGAAGTGCCGATTTACGCCGCGGCTAAGCGGCTGCTCTCGTCAGCCTCGCATACGTCACCACCGACGCGAAAAACAAAGCGCTGAGCACGATCTCGGCTGCGGCGAGCGCCTGCGCGGTGCCGTGCTCGCTCCAGGCACGCACCACGCCCTCGGCGAAGTAGGCGAGCACGAACATCGACGACCATTGATAGCTGCGCCGTTTTCCCCCAATGATTCCCATCAAGGGAATGGTCAGGGGCAGGGCTTTCAGCGCCAGGTAGGAGCCGCCCGGCCGCAGCGGCGCGAGCCAGAGTTCCCAGGCGAGGCACAGGATGATCAGTGCCACCAGCGCCGAGGATGCCGCGAGCCGGAGGACTTTCGGTTCGATCTTCAAGACGTCAGTTTGAGCGCGATTTGCGCCAGGCGCTTTCCCTGCGCCACGCACAGTGCGCGCTCCGCGTCCGAAATTGGCAGGTCATTGGCGAGGCCAGCGAAATGGCTCGCGCCGTAGGGCGTGCCGCCGGTGCGCGTGGCGTTAATTTCGGCCAGCGTGTAGGGCAGGCCGACGATCAGCATGCCGTGGTGGAGCAGCGGCAGCATCATCGACAGCAGCGTGCTCTCCTGGCCGCCGTGCATGCTGGCGGTGGAGGTGAACACGCACGCGGGCTTGCCGGCAAGCGCGCCACTGAGCCACAGCGGAGAGGTGCCGTCAAGGAAGGCCTTCAGCGGCGCGGCCATGTTGCCGAAGCGCGTCGGACTGCCGATCGCGAGGCCCGCACATTCCTCAAGATCGCGGTTTTCACAATAGGGCGGTCCTTTTTCCGGAATCGACGAAACCTCCCCGTCAAAACCCGAAGAAACCTTGGGAACCGTGCGCAGGCGCGCCTGGGCCCCTGGCACGCGTTCGATCCCCTCGGCGATCAGCTCTGCCATACGACGCACCGAGCCTCCGGCGCTGTAGTAGAGAACGAGAATCTCGACCATCCCTGTATCATAGCGCCCGGTCATGAACGTGATTCCACGGCGCGAGCGTTTGATCGTTGCACTTGATGTGCCCGCTGCCTCCGATGCGCGGGCCCTGGTCGAGAAACTTGGCGGCTCGGTCTCCTTCTACAAGATCGGCCTGGAACTCTCCACCGCCGGCGGCTACCACGAGCTGCTCGACTGGCTGGTGAAGCGCGGCAACCGCGTCTTCTGCGACCTCAAGCTCCACGACATCCCGGAAACCGTGCGGCGCGCAGTCGCCAACCTGCGCGGCCGCGGCGTCACTTTTCTTACGGTGCACGCTGACCGCGGCGTCATGGGCGCGGCCGTGAAAGAGAAGGGCGACATGAAGATTCTCGCCGTCACGGTGCTCACCAGCACCAGCCAGGCAGACCTCGCGAAGCAGGGCTACGCCGGCAGGCTCGAGGACCTGGTGCTCGCGCGCGCGCGCGCCGCCGCGCAACTGGGCTGCGACGGCGTCATCACGTCGGGGCTGGAGGTCTCGGGAATCAAGGCGAAATTCGGCGGGAAGCTGCTCGCTGTCACTCCCGGCATCCGCCCGGCGGGCGGCGACACGGGCGACCAGAAGCGCACCGTGGACGTGGCGCAGGCGTTCAGGAACGGTGCCGACTACATCGTCGTCGGCCGGCCGGTCCGCGATGCCGTGGATCCGCGTGCCGCGGCCGAATCGATGCAGCGCACGATTGAAGGAATCTTTCCGGCGTGATTCAGGGGATCGCCGGCATCGCGGGATTGATTTTTCTCGCGTGGATTCTTTCCGAGAAAAGAACGGCAGTCCCCTGGCGCGCGGTGTGGTCCGGGCTACTGCTGCAGCTCGCCCTCGCGCTGCTGCTCCTCAAGCTGCCGTTCGCCAGGGATGCCTTCCTCGTGCTGAATGATGTCTTGACGTTATTGGAAAAATCCACCCAGGCAGGAACCGCGCTGGTGTTCGGCTATCTGGGCGGCGGCCCGGCGCCGTTCGCCGTCAGCGACGCGAATTCAAATTTCATTCTCGCCTTTCGCGCGCTGCCGATCGTGCTGGTGGTGAGCGCGCTCTCGGCGCTGCTGTTTCACTGGGGCGCGCTGCAATGGCTGGTGCGCGCGGTCTCCTGGGTGCTCGAGCGCGTGATGCGGGTGGGCGGCGTGGTCGGGCTGTCGACCGCCGCCAATGTCTTTGTCGGCATGGTGGAGGCGCCGCTTGTCGTCCGGCCCTGGCTCGGCCGGGTCTCGCGCGGCGAGCTGTTCGCCATCATGGCCTGCGGCATGGCCTCGATCGCCGGCACCGTGCTGTTCCTCTACGCGAGCATCCTCGGGAAAATCATCCCGGACGTGGTGGCGCACCTGCTCATCGCTTCCATCGTCTCGGCGCCGGCCGCGCTGGTGATCGCGTTCCTCATGGTGCCGCCAACGGGCGAGGCCACCGGCGGCAATCTCGAACTCAAGTCCGACGCTTCGAGCAGCATGGACGCGCTGACGCAGGGAACGCTCGGCGGCGCGCAGCTGCTGGTCAACATCATCGTGATGCTGGTGGTGTTCGTCGCGCTGGTGACGCTTTGCAATCTGATCATTTCTCCTCATTCCCTGCAGGGCATCCTCGGCTGGATGCTCGCGCCGCTCGCCTGGCTCGCCGGCGTGCAGTGGTCGGAGGCGCAGGCGGCGGGGCAGCTCCTCGGCACCAAGATTGTGCTGAACGAGTTGATCGCTTACATCGACATGGCAAACATGCCCGCGCTCTCCGAGCGCAGTCGACTGCTGATGACCTATGCGCTGTGCGGCTTTGCAAACTTCGGCAGCCTCGGCATCATGATCGGCGGGATGAGCACCATGTGCCCCGAGCGCCGGCCGGAGATCGTCTCGCTGGGCCTAAAATCCATCGTCGCCGGCACGCTCGCAACCTGCCTTACCGCCGCGACGGTCGGGCTGATCGTCTAGCGCGATGCCCGGGCGACTCCCCGCGTTGCTGACCGAACTCGAGCAATTCGGACAGATGAACGACTCGGCAACGACCGCCCGCCCCCGGCGCATACTCAATATCACCCGGGATACGGGCGAGTTTCTGGCGGTTCTGGTGAAGGCCACGGATGCCAGGCGGGTCCTTGAGATCGGGACGTCCAATGGCTATTCGACGCTCTG
>SHXL01000006.1 GCA_009693345.1 Betaproteobacteria bacterium | reverse complement strand
ACCGCTCGCGGTCCAGGCGATCGGCGCGCCAGGGCGTGCCCGGCACGGTGATCGCCACGCCCACCGAGGATTCCGCTAGGCCGTAGGACGGCGACAGGCAATTCTTCGGCAGCCCGTACCTGCCGAAGCGCTTTTCGAATTCGACGATGGTATCCGGGCTCACCGGCTCGGCCGCGTTGAAGGCGAAGCGCCACGAGGACAGGTCGATGCCCTCCATGTCCTCGTCCGCGATGCGGCGCAGGCACAGCTCGAAGGAAAAATTCGGGCCGCCGGACATGGTGCCGCGATGACGGTGGATGGCGCGCATCCAGCTCACCGGCCGCGACAGGAACGCGAGCGGCGACATCAGCACGGTCGGAAAGCCGAGCACGAGCGATGCAAAGTTGGCGCCGATGAGACCCAGATCGTGGTACAGCGGCAGCCAGCTCACGAACACGTCCGCCGGGTTGGCGCTCACCGCCGCGCCCATGGCGCGCACGTTGGCCATCAGGTTGGCGTGCGACAACACCACGCCCTTGGGGCTGCCGGTGCTGCCGGAGGTGTATTGCAGGAAACCCGTTTCACCGGGCTTGCCATGCACCGGCGTGAAGTTCTTACCCGAAGACGCATTCAATTCATCGGGGACCAGGATCAGATTCAGGGATTCCACCTGCGCGCGCAGCAGGTAGGCGAGCGGCTTGGCCTCCGGAATGGTGATCATGATCGTCGGGCTGGCGCTTTTCAGGATGCCGACATGGCGCTTCATGTGGTCTTCGATCGTCGTCAGCCGCGCCGGCGGATAGAGCGGCACCGGCACGCCGCCCGCGAGCAGCACACCGTAGAACGAGTAGAGGTACTCCTTGCAGGTCGGCAGCATGATCGCCACCATCTGCCCGTGCTGCAGGCCCGCCTGCGTGAGGTGCGCCGCGTAGCCCATCGCGCCATCCCAAAACGCGCGGTAGCTGAGCGGAAATTCCCTCTGCTCCTCGTACATGAACACCGTCAGCCGGTCGGGCTGGCGCTCGACGTGGTATTCGAGCGCCTCGGTGAGCGTGCGCGCCTGCGCTTCCGAGGGCGCGCGCACGCCCTCCGTCTGCACCAGGCTGCCGGCACTGGCCACGCTGCGGTCCGCGGTGTGCGAGGCCGATGCGGGCGCGTGGCCGGCCGAGGAGAGCAGGAAGCGCAGCAGGTCGCGCGGCGTCTCGCTGGTCGCCAGCGCCTGCTCGGGGAGCGCGACGCCGAATTGCTTTTCCAGGCGCAGCACCAGCTCGACGCGCGCGAGGCTGTCCAGGCCGAGTTCTTTTTCCAGCGAACTGTCGAGTGTCGCGCGGGGCTCGACGTGCGGGCGGGCTTCCTTTGCCACGGCGGCGACGACTGCGAGCAGGCGCTCCGGTTCGATTATTTTTGCGGCCTGATTCATCGGTCGCGGCGAGTGTAGACTATCTGCATGCGATCATTCCTGAAGTCGGTGTTGTGCGCTGCACTAGTGCTCCTGCCTCTTTTTCCGGGCCCCACCGGCGCGCAGTACCCGGAACGCGTGATCAACGTAATCGTTGCGTACTCTCCCGGCGGTGGCACCGACCTGATCGCGCGGGCGATCGTGCCATTCATCGAGAAGTATCTCGGCGGCGGCGCCAAGATCGCGGTGGTGAACCGCGCCGGCGCGGGCGGCGAGATCGGTTTCGCCGCGCTCGCCAATTCGACGCCAGACGGCTACACCATCGGCTTCGTCAACACGCCGCCGCTGCTCACCATTCCGATCGAGCGCCAGGCGCAGTTCAGCTGGCAGCGCTTCGATTACCTCGGCAACATCATCGACGACCCGTGCAATTTCTCGGTGCATGCGGACACCGACATCAAGGACCTCAAGCAACTCGCCGCCTATGCGAAGGCGAATCCGGGTGTGGTGACCGTGGGCACCACGGGCATCGGTTCGGACGACCACCTCGCGATGCTGATGTTCGAGCGTGCCGCGGGCGTGAAGATGCACCACATCCCGTTCAAGGGCTCGGCCGACGTGCGCGCCGCGATCGCCGGCAAGCAGATCATGGTGGCCGCGATCAACATTGGCGAGGCGATGCAGTATCAGAAGGGCGGCACGCCGCTGCGCAATCTCGTGCAGATGAGCCCAGCGCGCACCAACCTCGCGCCCGATCTGGCCACCGCGCGCGAACAGGGCTACGACATCGAACTCTCGTCGCTGCGCGGCATGGTCGCGCCGAAGGGGCTGCCGCCGGAGATCCGCGAGCGCCTCGCCAAGGCGATCGAGCGCTCGGTGGCCGACCCGGAATTCCAGGCCAAGGCGGTGCAGTTCTTCTCGCCGCTGCGCTACCTCGCGCCGGCGCAGTACGAAGGGCTGGTGCGCGACGCCGACGCGACCTACCGCACGCTGTGGAAGGAACTGCCCTGGGCGGACAAGTAAGCCCGGGCGAAATCCGCGGCTATTGCGCAGTAACGCCGGCTGCCTTCACGACCCTGGCCCAGCGCGGGATCTCGGCGCGGACGTGCGCATCCAGTTCGGCCGGCGTTGAACCAACGACCTGGTAGCCGGAGGACTCGATCTGCTTCTTCACCTCGGGCACGTTCATCGCGCGCACGAACTCGGCGTTCAGTTTCTGCACGATCGGCTGCGGCGTGCCGGGGGCAGCGAAGATGCCGTACCACACTGACACGTCGAATCCGGGCACGCCTGACTCGATCACCGTCGGCACATTGGGCAGGACCGCGGCGCGCGCTGCGGTGGTCACCGCGATGGCGCGGAATTTCCCCGCCTGGATCTGCGGCAGCGACGAGCCGATGGCGTCGAACATCAGGTCCACTTCGCGGCTGAGGATCGCGGTGATCGCCGGGCCGCTGCCTTTGTAGGGCACGTGCGTCATGTCCACGCCGACGGTCATCTTGAACAGTTCCACGCCGAGGTGGCTGGTGTTGCCGGGGCCGGCGGAAGCGTAGTTGAGCTTGCCCTTGTCGGCTTTCGCGGCGTCGATGAGATCGCGCAGCGTGCGGATCGGCGAATCGGCGTGCACTTCCACCACCAGCGGCGCAACCGCGGCGAGCGTGATCGGCGTGAAGTCCTTCACCGTGTCGTAGGGCAGCTTGGGCATCAGGGTCGCGTTGATCGCGTGCGCCGTGAGCAGCAGCACGACGGTGTAGCCGTCCGGTGGTGATTTCGCGGTGAAGTCCGCGGCGATGGTCGAGCCGGCGCCGGGCTTGTACTCCAGCAGCACCGGTTGGCCGAGGCCCTTGGTCATCTCGTTGGCGATCGGCCGCGCGAGCACGTCCGAGCTGCCCGCGGGCGGGTAGGCCATGACGAACTTGATCGGGCGATTGGGATATTGCGCGCTCGCATTGCCGAACAGGAAAAGAAGGCAGAAAAACTTCAAGAGATATTTCATGAGCGAAGGACCTTTCCCGAGGCAGCCCCGGTCAATTTGCCATTTTCCCACGTCACTGTGCCGTTGACGACGGTGTATTCGATGCCCTGCGAGCGCATCACCATGCGTTTCGCGCCCCCCGGCAGGTCGTAGCGCCGTTCCGGGCGGCCCATCGAGCCGACCGTGGCGGGATCGAAGATCGCGAGGTCGGCCGCAAGGCCTTCCTTCAGCCGGCCGCGGTCCCGGATGCCGAAGAAATCCGCCGGGTCGGATGTCATGCGCCGTACCGCTTCCTCCAGCGTCAGCACCTTTTTCTCCCGCACCCAGGTGCCGAGCATGTAGGTCGGGTAGCCCGAGTCGCACAGCATGTCAAGGTGCGCGCCGCCGTCGCCCAGCCCCAGCAGCATGGCCGGGTTGTTGAGGATCTCCGCCATGCGGTCGACGCGATTGTTGAACGAGGTCATGGTGAACTCGTTGTCGAGGCCGTCGGCGAGGGTGATGTCGAGGAAGGCGTCAACGCCGTCCTTGCCCTGCGCCGCGGCGACTTCGGCGACCGATTGTCCTTCCCATTTTTTCAAATCCGGGGATTTGACTTCATGCACCGTGATGCGCTGCCAATTGCCGAACGCGGCGGGGCGCTTCAGTTCCTCGCGGAATTGGTTCCTGAAATCCGGATCCTTGTACACGGCGGCCTGCGCGGCCTTCGACTTGTCCTCGAACACGCGCTTCCACGACGGGAAGGCGGCGAAGGAGAACGGGTTGCGCATGTTGATCTCGCGCGTCAGCGGCAGGGGTGAAGTCTGCGGCCGCGCGCCGCGCGCGATCATCGGCGCCGCCTTGGCGAGCGAGGTGCGCACGGCTTCCGAGATGTCGTCGCGGTCGAACATGGCGATGAAGGTGATCGGCCGCGCGCTTTCGGTGAGCATGAAATCGAGCAGCTCCAGCTCCGGGTCGTCCATGACGCCGATCTGCTTGGTCATGGCGATCTCGATCGCGCCCTTGCCGCGCTCCTTCAGCGCATTGCAATAGGCCTTCAGTTCTTCGCGGCTCGCGTTGCGGCAGGCGAGCGGGCGGCCGGCGTAGCCCATGTGCTGGTTGAGCAGCGTGCTGGAAAAGCCGAACGCGCCGGCATCCATTGCTTCGCCGAGCAATTTCTTGATTTCCTTCGTTTCATCTGCAGAGGCCGCGCGCTCCATCGACGCCTCGCCCATCACGTAGTGGCGGAACGGCGTCAGTGGTGCGAGAAAACCGAGGTTGAGCGAGGGTTTGCGCGCCGCCGCGGCGTCCATGAACTGCGGAAAGGTCTCCCAGTCCCAGGTGATGCCCTGCTTGAGAACCTCGAACGGGATCGCTTCGACGTTCACCAGGTCGCGCATCGCGATCTCGCGCGTTTCCCGCCGGCAGGGCGCGATGCCCACGCCGCAGTTTCCCATCACCACCGAAGTCACGCCGTGCCAGGAGGAGGGCGTGAGCGCGCCGTCCCAGCAGATCTGCGCGTCGTAATGCGTGTGCGGGTCGATGAAGCCGGGGGCAACCGCCAGGTCGGAGGCATCGATGGTTCTCCTGGCCTGTTCCTGAATCGTTTCTTCAATGGAAAAGATCTTGCCGTTCAAAATCCCGACGTCCGCGCGTTTAGCCGGCGCGCCGGTGCCGTCGAGGACGAGGCCGTTCTTGATGACGAGATCGAGAGGCATGGGTTGCATCCCAGTTTACCCCCTGTAGACTGCACTTTCAGAGGGGGGGCAAGTGGCGGTTGCGAAACATCCGTTCGAGCAATTGCTCGCCGTGGCGCGCGAAGTGTCGTTCAGGAAGGGCGCCGAACTCGTGCGCCAGGGCGACGCGTCGCGCGGCTGTTTCCTGATCCGCGCGGGCTCGGTGGAAGCGAGCGTCGCGCTGCCCGGCGGCGGTTCGCTCACGGTGGCGCAGTTCCGCGACGGCGACATGTTCGGCGAAATGGCGCTCATCGAGCGCGGCGTGGTGTCCGCCACGGTGGTGGCGCAATCCAACGTCGATGCCTGGTTCGTCGGCCGCGATGATTTTCGTGCACTGGTCGCCAGCCGCGAGGTCGCGGCGCTTGAAATCCAGCGCACCATCACCAGGACGCTCGCCGGCAAGCTGCGCGTGCTGAACGAGCGCATCCAGGCGTACCCGGCGGTGGAAGACCGTCCCGCGGCCGGATCCGTGCCTGCCGCCGATCCGCTCGCGGGCCTCAATCGCTCGCGCCACGCCTCCTTCGACTGGAGGGCATTTCTTCCCGTGCTGTCGTTCTTCGAGGGCTTCGACGAGGAAGAGATGGACGAACTGGCGTCCAACGGGAAAGTGCTGGAACTGCCGCGCGGCGCCTGGGCCTTCGTCGCCGGGCGCCCGGCGGAGAGCTGTTTTCTGGTGGTTCGCGGCGCGCTGGAGATTTTCACGCGCAGCGAAAAGCTGGAGCGCCGCGTCGCCATCGCCGCACCCGGCGAGCTGGTCGGCTTCATGGCCGTCATCAATGCTGCGGCGCGCGCCAACAACGCCCGCGTGCGCGAGGCCTGCTGCCTGCTCGAGATCCCGCGCGCGGCATTCCTCGAAATCTACAACGGCGCCTCGGGCGCCACCGTCAGTCTGCACCACGCCATCCACCGCAGCCTGATGCGCTCGATCGGCCGCACCAACACCCAGCTGATCCGGTTGATCAGCCACGCCCGCCTCAATGCCACCGAGCCGCATGCCGCGGAACTCGAAGCCGCGCTGCATGGACAACTTTGGCGGGCGGAGAACCCGTCCTGCTAGAACTCGATCGCTTCGGCGATCGCCTTGATGCCGGCGGCGGCGCAGGCGTCGTCGGCCTCGCCGCCGGGCGCGCCGGAGACGCCGATCGCGCCGAGCAGCGAGCCGCTCGCTTCGATCGGCTGCGCGCCGGCGATGGCGAGCACGCGCGGATGGCTGCGCAGGCCGCTCATCGGCCTGCCTGCCTGCGTTTCCTTGGCGAGCGCGGAGGTTGGGATCTTGAAGCTCGCGGCGGTCCAGGCCTTGTCGATTGCGACTTTGACCGTATGTGTGCCGGCGAAGCGGTCGCGCAGCATGACCTGAGGAACTCCTGAGCGGTCGACGACCGCCACCGCGACCTGGTAGCCGGCCTTGCGGCAATGTTCGAGCGCGGCGCGCGCGGCGCTTAGCGCGGTTTCTGGCGCCAGCGATTTTGTCGTGAACGTTGCCTGCTGCGCTTGCACGGCGAGGGGTGCAAGCAGAAGTGCAAAAAGAATTCTTTTCATATTCAGTCCAGGAGGCGCACAGCCACATGCGGGTGGCCGTTGCGGATTTCGGCGAACAGGGCGCCGTACTCGGGAAGCTCGACCCAGGCGGCGGTGTCCTTGGTGAGCGGTTCGGAGGCGATGATGATGGAGTCGGCGTTCTCGGCGCCGCCGGTCATTTTCCATTCGCCGTCGTGCAGCGCGTAGTCGCGGCCGAGGGTGTACCAGAGCGAAAGGAAGTTCAGGTTCGCTTCGTGCACCTTGGCAGGGTCTTCGGTGCGGTAGCAGCCGAAGTCGAAGCAGTAGCGCACCGCGGCAAGCTGGCTGCCGTTGGCGACGAAGAGATTCACCGACGACGACAACGCGATGCCAAGTTTGGCGCGCGCGTCGCGGATGATCTGCAGCGTGTCTTCAATCGCCTTGAATACTGTTTTATCCTCCAGATTTTCCAAAGAACCCGAAAGCTGGGAAACAAGAAGCGCATAAATCCACTCGCTGTCGGTGGTGCCGTGGATCTGCGCGAGGTATTCGGGCTTGATGTGCGCGAGCAGCAGCGGCTTCATGCGGGCGAATTCCGCCAGGTCGCCGTTGTGCGCCATAACCAGCGGCACCCCGGTGAAGTGGAACGGGTGGACGTTCTGCAGCGAGATCTCGACGCGCGACGAGTAGGCGACGCCGCGCACGTGCCCGAGCACGCAGCTGGGGCGGATCTTCTGCGCGAGGTTCTGCAGGTTGCGGTCGAACACCGGCAGCGACTGCGAGTAATAGGCGTAGGCCTGTTCCGGATTGGCGCTCGCCGGGTCCCAGGCGCGAAGGCCGAAACCCGCGAGGTTGAGCATGTGCAGCATCTTAGGCATATAGCTCTGCCGGATCAGCGCCGAGTCGGGCTGGTAGAGCAGGTTGTCCAGCAGGACGGGCTGGCCGAGATAGAGCAGGGCGCGGCACATGGGCGAATTATGCAGGTTTGCGGGCAGGGTTGATCGTTGGGCGATATTACGTATACATGGGCGTCCCAAATTGACATGAAAACCGTCTTCGACATCTGTGTTCTGCCTGGCGACGGTATCGGCGTTGAAGTGATCGACGCGACCCTGCCGATACTCGAAAAACTGCAGCGCGGCGCGGGATTCTCCATGCAATTCAAGCACCATCCGGCCGGCGCGCAGCACTACAAGGCGAGCGGCGAGGCGCTCCCCGAGGCGACTTTCGCGGCGGCGAAGGCGGCCGACGCGATTCTCTTTGGCGCCATGGGCTGGCCGGAGATCCGCTATCCGGACGGCACCGAGATCGCGCCGCAGCTCGATCTTCGCTTTCGACTGGAACTTTACGCCGGCGTGCGCCCCGCGCGCGCGATTCCCGGCGTGCCGCCGGCGCTCGCCGATCCGCGTGCCAAGGACATCGACCTGGTGCTGATCCGCGAGTCCACCGAGGGTCTGTTCGCTTCGCGCGGCAAGGGCGTAGTGGAGGGCGACCGCGAAGCACGCGACACGATGGTGATCACGCGGGCCGGATCGCAGCGCGTGCATGAATTCGCGTTTCGGCTCGCCGAGCGCCGCAAGCTGCGCGGCAAGCCGGGCAGCGTCACCTGCGTCGACAAGGCAAACGTGTTCGTCTCAATGGCGTTCTTCCGCAAGATCTTCGACGAAGTGGCGGCGCGCCATCCGGGTGTCGCGGCGAAGCACCACTATGTGGACGCCACCGCGCTGGATCTCGTGCGCAAGCCCTGGATGTTCGATGTCATGGTCACGGAGAATATGTTCGGCGACATCCTCTCGGACCAGGCTGCGGCGCTGGTGGGCGGCATGGGCATGGCCCCTTCGGCGGATGTTGGCGATGCGCACGGCCTGTTCCAGCCCTGCCATGGCTCGGCGCCGGACATTTTCGGACAGGGCAAAGCCAATCCGACGGCGACCATCCTTTCGGCGGCCATGATGCTCGACTGGCTCGCCGACAGATCCGGCAACGAGGCGCTCGCGCAGGCGGCGGGCAAGCTCGAGCGCGCGGTCGACGCGGTGTTTGCGTCGGGGCGCATGCGGCCCTTTGAGTTGGGCGGGAAGGATGGCACCGCCGCCATCCGCGATGCAGTGCTCTCGAATCTCTAGGCCATGAACAATCTGCGCGTTGCGGTCGCTGGAGCGGGCTACTTCACCCAGTTCCAACTTGATGGCTGGAAGCGCATGCCGGGCGTGGAGCTGGCAGCGATCTGCAATCGCGATCAGGCCAAGGCCCGCGCGCTGGCCGAACGATTCGGCATTCCACGCGTTTACAGCGACGTCGCCGAGATGATCGAACGCGAAAAGCCCGGCCTCCTTGACATCGTCACGCCGCCGGTCACGCACCGGGAGTACGTCGGCGAGGCCGCGCGGGGCGGCATCGCGGTGATCTGCCAGAAGCCGTTCGGACGCGGCTATGCCGAAGCGCTCGAGATCGAATCGGTCGCGCGTGCTGCAGGCATCACGTTGGCGGTGCACGAGAACTTCCGCTTCATGCCGCACTTTCGCGAAGCGCGCCGCCTGATAGACGCCGGACGCCTGGGCACGCTGCATTCCATCGCTTTCCGGCTGCGGCCGGGGGATGGGCAGGGACCGCGCGCCTACCTCGAGCGACAACCTTACTTCCAGGGAATGGAACGCTTTCTCGTCTTCGAGACTGCAATCCACCTCATCGATACCTTCCGCTACCTGATGGGCGAAGTCAGCGCGGTGACGGCGCGGCTGCGCAAGATGAACCCGGTCATCGCGGGCGAAGACGCCGGCTATATCGTGTTCGAGTTCGAGGGCGGCGCCACCGGCCTGTTTGACGGCAACCGCCTGAACGACCACGTGGCGCAGAATCCCAGGCGCACCATGGGCGAGTGCTGGTTGAAGGGTTCGGCGGGCGTACTGCGCCTGGACGGCGAGGCGCGCCTGTGGTGGAAACCGCACCATAAGGACGAAGCGGAGCACCGCTACGACCGCGGCCGCGACGACACCTTCGGCGGAGGCGCTTGCGACGCGCTGCAGGCGCATGTGGTCAATCATTTATTGAGAAAAACCCCTCTTGAGAATTCCGGCCGCGATTACCTCGCCAACATGAAACTGCTCGAAGCGGTGTACGCCTCGCATGCCGAGGGGCGCCGCATCGAGGTCGCCGGCTTCAATCCCGGGTGATGCGCTGATGCATCTCGGCTGCATCGCTGATGACCTCACCGGCGCGACCGACGTCGCGCTGATGCTGCAGAACGCGGGCATGCGCACGGTGCAGGTGATCGGCGTGCCCGCGGGACTGGGGCAGGTTGATGCCGACGCAGTGGTGGTGGCGTTGAAATCGCGCACCGCACCCGCCGCTGAGGCGGTGGCGCAATCGCTCGCGGCGCTCGAATGGCTGCGCAAGCAGGGCGCGCGGCAGATCCTTTTCAAATACTGCTCCACCTTCGATTCGACCGACGCGGGCAACATCGGCCCGGTCGCGGACGCGCTGCTCGGCGCGATGGGCGCGTCATTCACGGTCGCCTGTCCGGCGTTCCCGACCAACAAGCGCACCGTCTACCTCGGGCATCTGTTCGTCGGCGAGCAGCTGCTGTCGGAATCGCCGATGAAGGACCATCCGCTCACGCCGATGCGCGATGCGAACCTCGCGCGCGTGCTCGGCCGCCAGACGAAACACAAAGTCGATCTCGTTGCGCTGCCGACGGTGCGGCAGGGTGCCGCTGCGATGCGCGAGGCGTTCAAGAATCTCAAGGAGTCAGGCCACACTTATGCGATCGTCGATGCTGTGGCGGACGAAGATCTGCTCGCGCTGGGCGCCGCCTGCGCAGAACTGCCGTTGCTCACGGGTGGTTCTGGCATCGCCATGGGTTTGCCCGCGAACTTCGGCATCCGCAAGGGCGGCGATGCCGCGATTCCCGCAGTAGGCGGTCACGCCGCCGTGCTTTCGGGCAGTTGCTCGGCGCAATCCAACGCGCAGGTAGCGCACTGGATGAAGGCTCGCCCATCGTTTCGCATCGATCCGCTGCAACTCGCCGACGGCGTGAATCTTGCCGCCGCCGCGCTCGCGTGGGCCGGACCATTGCTCGCCGCGGGAGCGGTGCTGGTGTACGCAACCGCCGAGCCCGACGCGGTGCGCAAGGTGCAATCGCGGCTCGGCGCGCAGCGCGCGGGTGAGCTGGTGGAGCAGTGCCTGGCGCGAATCGCAAAGGGTCTGGTGGAGCAGGGCGTGCGCCGCCTCGTCGTTGCGGGCGGCGAGACCTCGGGCGCGGTGGTTAATGCGCTCGGCGTGAGCGCGTTGAGGATCGGCGCGCAGATCGATCCTGGCGTGCCCTGGACGTACCCGATAGGCGAGCCCCGGCTCGCGCTTGCGCTCAAATCGGGTAACTTCGGTGCCGTGGATTTCTTCGACAAGGCCCTGGGAATGCAACCATGAGCGAAGCGAAGCTGCGGGAAGACATCTGCCGCCTCGGCGCGTCGATTTACGAGCGCGGCCTGACGCACGGCTCGACCGGCAACGTGAGCGCGAAATGCGACGACGGATGGCTGCTCACGCCGACCGGCTCGACCCTTGGCCGGCTTGATCCGGCACGGCTTTCCAAACTCGACTGGCAGGGCAAGCTGTTGTCCGGCGACGCGCCGTCCAAGGAAGCGTTCCTGCACCTCGCGATGTATGAGGAGCGGGCGAAGAGCGCGGCCGTCGTTCACTTGCATTCGACGCATTCGGTCGCGGTCTCGGTACTGGAAGGCGTGGATCCCGCCGATGTATTGCCGCCGCTCACCGCCTACTACGTGATGCGTATCGGCAGCCTGCCGCTGGTTCCCTATTATGCGCCGGGCGATATGGCGCTCGCGCAGGCGGTGCGCGGGTTCGCGGGGAAGCATCACGCCGTACTGCTCGCCAACCACGGTCCGGTGGTCGCCGGCTCGTCGCTGTCCGCGGCGGCAGACGCAATCGAGGAACTCGAGGCGACCGCAAAGCTCTTCCTGCTGTTGCGGCACGAGAAAGTCCGCTGCCTCACGCCGGAGCAGGTCGCCGAGCTGCGCAAGAAATACCCCGTCTGAAAGGAAGGCACATGTACGTCGTCACGGTCGAGTTCGACATCAAGGCGGAGAAGCTCGTTGAATTCCGCGCGCAAATGATTGCCAACGCCACCGCCAGCCGGGAGAAAGAGCCGGGTTGCCTGCAGTTCGACGTCTGTGCCGATCCGGCGAAACCGGAGCGCATCTTTCTCTACGAGATCTACACCGACCGCGCGGCCTTCGACGCGCACCTGGCGGCAGAACATTTCAAAACCTTCGACCGGACCGTCGCGCCGTGGATCGCCGCCAAGGCCGTGCGGATCTACGACAAGCTTGATCCCAAGTGATGCTCCGGTGCCGGATGCCGCGCCAATGGGCGTAGCATCAAGAGCGAGGAGGAACTCATGACCCGCCGAAGCGGCCGTCGTCAATTCATCGCCGGTTCCGCGGCCCTGTCGCTGGCCGCGATCGCGCCATCGCGCGTGCGCGCGCAGGCCTGGCCGGCGAAGCCGGTGCGCATCATCGTCGGGTTTCCGGCGGGCGGGCTCACCGACGTGCTGGCGCGCGCCTACGGCGAGCAGCTCGGGCAGAAGCTCGGGCAGACCTTCATCGTCGAGAACAAGCCCGGCGCAGGCTCGATGATCGCGTGCGCGGAAGTGGCGAAGGCAGCGCCCGACGGCTACACCTTCCTCTTCACCATCTCGACGGCGATCAACCAGAACCGCGTGCTGTACAAGAAGATGCCCTACGACCCGGACAAGGATTTCACCTATGTCTCGGGCTTCGATTCCGGGCACCTGCCGCTAGCGGTGGCGGCGGGGGTGAAGGCGGCGAACATGCGTGAGTTCGTCGAGCTGGCGAAGCGCGAGCGCGTCACCATGGGCAACTACTCCGCGGGTTCCTACCCGCACATGGTGGCGCAGCAGTTGAACAAGCTCTACGGCACGCAGGTCGAGGCGGTGCACTACAAGGGCGAATCACCGATGTGGACCGACCTCGCCTCGGGCCAGATCACCTCGGCGCTCGGCAGCATCGGGGCGATGCTGCCGCACCTGCAGTCGGGCAAGGTGCGGCCGATCGCCGTGCCGACGCTGCTGCGCTCGCCGCGCCTGCCGGAGGTGCCGACCTACGCGGAGCAGGGCTTCAAGGAACCGGTGTTCGTCATCCAGGGGTGGATCGGCATGTTCGGCCCCGCCGGGCTGCCGCGCGATATCGTCAACCGCATCTCCGCGCTCAACCAGGAAGCCGCCGAGACGCCGCGCATCAGCGCGCTCAACCAGAATTTCGGCCTGCGCGCGAAACCCTGGACGGCGGAGGAGTTCGAGAAACTGAACCGCGAGGTCGGTCCGCAATGGGTCGCCATCGCGCGCGAGCTGGGCGTGACGCTGGACTGAACAAGCAGGGCCCTCGCCGAAACCATGGTCGGCAACGAGTTTCTCGATCTCGTTCATCATGCACTTTGCCGCCGAGCGCATGCGGGCCAGTCCGCGTGTAACCGGGTGGCTCAACAAGATCGCCGGCACCATGCTGGTGGGTTTCGGCGTGAAGCTGGCGATCAGCAAGTAGCCGATTGGCGGCGCGGCACGGAGGCTACTTGATCACCTCCAGCACCATGCGGTACTCGGTGGCGATGTTGTTGTAGCGCTCGAGCATCTCCTCGAGATTCGGATGATCCTTGAACCTCTCGTCCACGATCACCTTCCAGTCGAGCAGCCTGAAATCGACATCGGCATAGAGCGCGAGCGGCGAGTTGGCGGCGCCGGTCGCCTTCCACCTGAGGCAGTTTTCCTTGGAGAACAGCGACACGACCATGGGCGTGACGGCGCGCACGTGGGTCGGGTCGTCGAGGAAAAAATTGTGCCGCGGGTGCGGCACCGCGATGTGGATCGTCGCGCCGGCGCGGCAGATGCGGTAGAGCTCCTGCATGACGCCGATGAAGACGTTGGCGGTGGCGCCGACGTGCTCGAGCACGTGGTTGGCGACGACCTCGTCCACGCTGTCGGAGTCGAACGGCCAGGGAAAGTCCTCCATGTCCATGACCACGTCGGGTTCCACCACCGGCTCGCGGTCCGCGTTGACGTAGCCCTCCAGCCGATTCTGCCCGCAGCCGAGGTTGAGCTTCACTTCGCCTTCTGCTCCTCGAGCCGGTCGGTGGCCGGCGCGGGCGTGCGCGAGAGCGCGCTGATCTCGGCGCGCAGCGCGGGCGTCATGTCGATTTTCACCGCGTTGAGCGAATCCTTCAGCTGCTCCAGGCTGCGCGCGCCGACGATGGGCGCGGTGATGGCCGGGTGCGCGCCGACCCAGGCGACGGCGGCGCTCACCGGGTGCAGGCCTTTCTTCTTGCAGAAGGCGGCGAACTTGTCGGCTGTTTCGAAGGCCCATTTCTCGCCGTAGCGCGCCTCGTAGTTTTTGTTGGTTTTGAGGCGGCCCGCCGCTTTCGCCCCCTGCTTGCCCGAGTACTTGCCCGAGAGCAGGCCGGCGGCGGCAGGACTGTAGGGGATGACGCCGATGCCGTTGGCCTCGGCCATCGGCAGCAGCTCGACCTCGGCCTGGCGCTTGACCAGGTTGTACATCGGCTGGACCAACTGCAGCCGTGCCCAGTTGTGACGCTCCTGGAGATCCACGGCGCGCTGCGTCTGCCAGGCCGACCAGTTGCTGACCGCCGGGTAAAGGACCTTGCCTGAGCGCACCAGGTCTTCCAGCGCGCGCACCGATTCCTCGAGCGGCGTGCGCTTGTCGTAGTGGTGCAGGAAGAACACCTCGACGCGATCCGTCTGCAGCCGCTTCAGGCTCGCTTCCACCGCGCGGATGACGTGGCGGCGGGAGGTGCCGCGCGCGTTGACGTCGTCGCCCGTCGGATTGAAGCACTTGGTGGTGATCACCAGGTCGTTGCGGTGGCCGCGCATCAGCGCGCCAAGGATTTCCTCGGACTTGCCCTTCGAGTACTGGTCGGCCGTGTCGAAGAAATTGATGCCCGCATTGCGGCTGGCCTTGTACATGGCCGCGGCAGCGGCGTGGTCGGCGTCGCCGCCGAAAGACATGGTGCCGAAACACAGTTCAGAGACTTGCACGCCGGTGCGGCCGAGGGGTTTGAATTTCATCGCCGGATTCTATCGCCCCGGATGCGATACAGTCTGCACGCGGTCGAAATGGAGGAGATCATGAGGATTTTCGCCGCCGCCTTTTTTGCGCTCTGGAGCGCCCTTTCCCTTGGCTAGGGCTTTCCCAGCAAGCCGATGCGCATCCTGGTGCCTGCGCCGCCGGGCAGTTCGCCCGACATCCGCGCCCGCCAGATCGGCCAGAAGCTCGCCGACGCGCTCGGCCAGCCGGTGATCGTCGAGAACCGCCCCGGCGCGAACGGCCTGATCGCCGCGCGCGAAGCGGCCAAGGCGGCGCCCGACGGCCACACCATGTTCCTCGCGCTGATCAACAACGCCATTGTCGACGCCCTCAAGCCCGATCCGTGCTGCCGGCTCGGCTAGGAACTCGCTCCGGTGTCGCGCTTCACCATGACTCCGCTCGTCTTCGTGGTGAATCCGTCCCTGCCGGTCTCGTCGGTGAAGGAGTTCCTCGAAAGGACGAAGGCAAGACCCGGCGAGCTGACCTACGCCTCCGCCGGGCCGGGCAGCATCAGCCAGCTGGTAGGCGAATGGATCAAGTTCGACGCCGGCATCAAGATGCTGGAAGTACCGTCCAAGGGGGTGAACGCGGAGCTCCCGGACCTGCTGGGCGGGCAGGTGATCGCCGCCTTCGTGGTGCCGCAGGTGGTGGTAGCGTCGATCAAGGCCGGCAAGTTGAAAGCACTTGCGGTCGCCGCGCCGCACGTGAAAGGGCAGGTCGAGAATACCGGCTCCAGCATCGCCGGCGACACGCCCGAGGAGTTCGCGGTGTTCGTGCGCGCGGAAAGCGCCAAGTGGGGCAAGGTCATCCGCGACGCGGGCATCAAACCCGAGTGAATCGCGCCATTACTTGGGCAGGAATTCGTTCGTGAAGGTCTGCGCGAAATCGACTTTGAACGGGCCTTCGGGCTGCAGGTAACTGAACGTGGCACGCGCCTGTTGCTCGGTCATGCGCGGATCGAGCGGCCAGATCTGGCTGACGGTATCGTAGGCTTTTGCGTTCACTTCCGCCGTCATCGCCGGGTATTCCCTGGCCATCAGCGCCTTGCCGCGCTGCGGGTCGGTCTTGAGCAATTTCACCGCCTCGCTGAATGCCAGCGCCACCTTGCGCAGCAACTCGGGTTTTCCCTTGATCGTGTCCGGATGCGCGGTCAGCGCCATGAACAGCAGGTCGCGGAATTCGGGCACATCGCCTGTCATGAGGTTGAGGAAGATCTGTCCGCTGCCGGCCTGCTGCGCCATCACGCCGGCGGGTTCGACGGGCAAGGCCGCGTCGATGAGGTTGCGCTGAAAGGCCGCCACATATGAACCCGGCTCGCTGCCCAGGTATGCGGTCGTGATGTCGCCGGGCAATTTCAGGTTTTCGCGCTTGGTGAGCGCAATGAGCATCTTCTCGCCGGATCCGCCAGCCGAGGGCAAGCCGATGCGCTGTCCCTTGAGGCGCCTGATCTTTTCGGGGAGGCTGAGCTGCTCGGCGCCGGCGGCGAGCTTCGAACTCGCGATGATGTTGTTGAGCGGGCGGTTGGAGATGTTGAAGAACGCCACGATTTGCTTGCCCTGAACGGCCGAAGTGAGCACGTGTTCGTAGCTCAGGACGCCGACGTCCACTTGCTTCGTAAGCACCGTCTGCAACGCTAGCGCGCCGCCCTGCACGAACGAGATCTCCGGCTCGAGGCCGTGCTTCTCGAACATCTTTTCCTGCTTTGCGACGTAGAGCGCCGCGGCGTAGTAGCCGTGTCCTATGTTCGTGATCTTCACCGCTTCGGCGTGCGCGGCCATGCCGGCGGCCGCAGATGCGAACCCGGCCAAGAGCAAGGTAAGTTTCATGTCCCCGTCCTCCTTTTTCGAATCAACGACTCACGATGCGCCAGCGCTCCATGCGCTCCTGCCAGATCTCCACCAGCCAGTTGAGCAGCATCGCGACCACGGCGATTACCGCCAGCACCGCGAAAACGCCGGCCGTATCGAATTGCGCGCCGGAGAACTGCACGAGATAACCGAGCCCTCGGTTGGCGGCTATCATTTCCCCAAGCACGACCCCGATCAACGCGTAAGGCACGGCCGTCTTGAGACCCGCAAATACCCAGGACGCGGCCGACGGTATCACAATCTTGCTGAGCACCTGAGCACGCGAGGCCTTCATGAGACGCGCGCAGTCGATCAGATCGCGATCTACTTCCCGCACCCCGGCGAAGGTGTTCAGGAACACGAGGAACGTGACCAGGACCGCGGCGAGCGCTATCTTCGATTCGATGCCGATGCCGAACCACAGCACGAACAGCGGCGCCAGCGCGACCTTCGGTAGCGCGTTGAGAGCCAGCAGATACGGGTTCGTGAGCCGTGCCGCAAATCGCGACACGCCGAGCCAGACGCCGAGGACCACGCCGGCGAGACTGCCGATCACGAAGCCGACGATCGTGGCATACAAGGTTGCCCACAGGTGCACGAAGATGGTGCCGTCGCCGATCCATGCCACCAGCCGCCTGCCGATGGCAAGCGGATTCGAGATGAAGTAATCGTCGACGAGGCGGCCCGACACGGCCTGCCAGGCGAGCGCTATCACGGCACCGAGCGCGGCTTGGCAAGCCAGCATTTTCACGCGGCTGATCTCGTCCAACGGCGTGCGCCGGACCGGCACTGCGACCTCCACCGCAATGCCCGGCTGCTCGAGCCCGGGTTCTTTCATATCAGCTCCTCGTGATACTCGAGGCGCAGGCAGTCCCAGATCATGTCGTAGAGCTCCCGGAACCGGTTCGTGAAGCGCACGTTGATCACATCGCGCGGGCGCGGCAGGTCGATCGCCTGCTCCAGCGCGATCATCGCTGGACGGTGCGTGCACACGACGACCCGGTCGGCCAGCGTCACGGCTTCCATCAGATCATGCGTCACGAGCACGACGGTCTGCGAAGCCTCGCTCGCAAGACGCAGCAGGAGGCCGTGCATCACGAGCTTTAGTTGAGCGTCGAGAGCGGCGAACGGTTCGTCCAGCAGCAGCGACTCGGCGCCCTGCAGCAACATGCGCGCGAGGCAGGCGCGCTTGCGCATGCCGCCGGAGAGTTCGCTCGAGTAGCGCTTCTCGAAGCCTGTGAGCCCGACATGCTCGAGCACGCGATCGGCGCGCTCCTCGCGCTCGGCCCGCCGCAGGCCGGCGATCTCCAGCGGCAGGGCGACGTTGTCCCGCACCGTGCGCCAGGGCAGGAGATTGTCCTTCTGGGTCATGTACGCGACGCTCGTGTTGACGTCGTCGATCACCTTGCCGTTGTAGATTACACGGCCTCCTGAGGGCGGATACAGGCCGGCGATCATGTTGAGAAGCGTGGACTTGCCGCAGCCGCTCGGCCCGATGACGGCGACGATTTCGCGCCGCCTTATGCCGAGTTCGATGCCGCCGACCGCCTCGACCACTTCGTCGCCCTTGCGGAACCGTTTGGAGACGTTCTTCAACTCGATCATTGCGCGCCAGGTTTAGAGGATCGAGCGCTGGTAGCCGCCATCGACATCGATGTTCGCGCCGCAAATGAAGCTCGCGCGCGCGGAAGCAAGGAATACCACGGCATTGGCGATGTCCTTCGGCACGCCGAAGCGGCCCATGGGGACCTGCGCACCCCAGCGTGCTTCCTGCTGCTCCAGACTGCGTCCGAGGTAGACCTCCCCCGTCAGGTCGAGCCGATCCGCGAGCGGGCTCGAGATGCGGCTGGGACACACGGCATTGACGAGAATATTGCTGCGGCCGAGGTGGTCCGACAGCGATTTCACAAACGCATGCTGAGCGGCATTGGACACCGCCGATGCAATGATGCCGGCGCCCGGAACCTTGCCTGCCTGGCCGATAATCATGATGAACCGGCCGCCGCCGCGCTGCCGCATGAGCGGCGCGACCTGCCGCGCCAGTTCCCACGGGCCGAGGACCTTGGTCCGCAGCTGCTTTTCGAGCTCCGCCGTCGTGACCTGCTCGAGAGTGCCCTTGACATGCGTGCCGGCGTTGCTGACCACGATGTCGATGCCGCCCGCGGCGGCCGCGACTTCGCCTGCCAGCCGCTCCATGTGGGCGGGCTGCGCGACATCGGCGAGGAATCCGTGGGCCACGATCGAGCCGGCGCGCAGTTGCGCCAGAGCGCGTGCGAGCTTGTCCGCATCGCGTCCGCAGATCGCGACCACGCAACCCTCCTCGCCCAGCCGTTGCGCGATGGCAAGGCCGATGCCGCTCGTGCCGCCGGTCACGAGCGCCACCTTTCCCGCAAGCTCGAGGTTCATGATGGTCTCAGCCGAAAACGTAGCGGTGATAGCCGCCATCGATGCTGACCGAGCTGCCGCAGACGAAATTGGCGCAGTCGGACAGGAGGAAGGTCACCAGATCAGCGACCTCTTCGGGCCGGCCGGTGCGTCCGAGCACGTTCGCGCGCGTGAAGCCCGCGGCAGCGGTCGTGCGCTCGACGCCGCGCTCGCGCATCTCCTTTTCGATGAGCGAACTCAGAAGCTCCGTCTCGATATATTGCGGGCACACCGAGTTGACGCGGACGTTTTCGCGCGCGACTGCGTCCGCGACGGCTTTGGTCATGGCGAGCAGGGCAGCGTTGGTCACGCCCGACGGGAAACGATCGGGATGCGGATGCCGCGCGGCCTGGCCGATGATATTGACGATGCGCCCGTCGCGCCGCTGCCGCATGCCCGGCAGCACCGCGCGCATGGTCAGAAAGAAGCCGTGCACCTTGTCGTGGATCTGCCGGTCGAGGATCGCGAGCGTGGTCGATTCGACGGTGCCGCGCAGGTGCGTGCCGGCATTGTTGACGAGAATGTCGATTCGCCCGAATTCGTGCGTGACGGCGTCGACGAAGCGATTGACGGTGGCCTCATCGGTAACGTCCGCGACCATGCCCATGGTGCGCGTTCCGGCGGACTGGAGTTCGGCCACGGCGGCCTCAAGGCGGCCCTTGTCGCGACCGCAAATCGCCACCGCGCATCCTTCGGCGGCCAGTGAGCGCGCGATCGCCATGCCGATCCCGCGTGTGCCGCCGGTCACGATGGCAGCCTTGCCGCCCAAGCCGAGCTGCATCTTTTCTCCGATGAGATGTCGACTCGCGATTGAATATGGACACGGAACGACTGTCAAGACAGAATGCCGGCGCGCGTCATCAACTCGGAGGGCAAAGCATGGATCTTGGCATCGTCGGCAAGCGTGCTATCGTCACAGGAGGCAGTCGCGGTATCGGACGCGCGACCGCGCGGCAGTTCCTGCTGGAGGGCGCGCGCGTCCTCATCTGCGCGCGCGACGCTGCGGTGGCGCAGATCGCGCGCGATGAGCTGGCAACCGAATCCAAGGGCGAAGTGCACGCGGTGCAGGCCGACATGTCGCGCGAGGGCGATATCAGGCTCGTCGTCGACACCGCAGTGGCCAAACTGGGCGGCGTGGACATCCTGGTCAACAACGCCGGCACCATGTACTCCGGTCGCTTCGCCGCGCTGAACGACGACGCCCTGAAGCTCCAGCTCGAGACCAAGCTGTTCGGGTTCATGCGCGCGATCCGGCTTGTCTACCCCATGATGCGCGAACAGAAATGGGGCCGCATCGTGAACCTCATCGGTGGCGCCGGCAAGGAGCCCGATCCGTACATGTTCGGCAGCGGCATGACCAATAGCGCGCTGCTGAATCTCACCAAATCGCTCTCGGCGGAGTTCGGCGAAAGCAACGTGCTCGTCAACGCGGTGTGCCCGGGCTGGGTCGATACCAACCTCTGGAAGAAGAATGCCGAAGGGCTGCGCGCGGAGCTTGGCGCGCAATCGCAGGAGGATGCGCGCCGGCTGGCGGCGAAGAAGAATTCGCTCAATCGCTTCGGCAAACCTGAGGAACTCGCCAATGCGATCGTATTCCTGTGCTCCGAGCGCGCGAGCTACATCACGGGCGTGTCGCTCAATCTCGACGGCGGCCGACTGAAATCACTTTGGTAGGCGCAGGTTGCGGTGCAGGAACGCCAGCGTCATTTCAAGCGCGCGCGCCGCGCATCAACGCGCCAAGTATTTCCTCGGACTTGCCCTTGTTGTACTGGTCGGCACAGTCGTAGAAGTTGATGCCCGCGTCGCGGGTTGCCTTGTACATGGTGGCGGAGGTCGCCTCGTCGGCGTCGCCGCCGAGGCGCACCGCGACCTGGAGGCGCGGCGTACCAGCGGGTCGATCGTTCTGCTGCCCTAAAATACCGGCGCTACGGCCGGCGCCTTTCCATGGCGAGCGAGATGGCCTCGTTCACCGCCACCGTTGCGAGCACCACCAGGCCGCCCGTGATGACGGCGCCCGCCGGCTGCTCGCCCAGCGCGAGCCAGACCCACAGCGGCCCGAGCACCACTTCGAGCAGCGACAGCAGGCCGATCTCGGCCGCGCTCAGGCGAGGCAGGACCACCCGCACCAGGAGGATGCACGGCAGTGCAAGCTGGAACACGGCAAGCCCGCCGTAGAGCGCGAGGTCGCGCGGCGACGCGCTGAATGGCCCGGCCAGCGGCCAGGCGATCAATGCTGAAATCACGCCGCCCGCGAGCAGCGCGGGCACCAGATCGACGCGCCCGCGCCCCCGCTTGACGGCCACCGTGTTGGCGGCGGCGGCGACCGGCACGACGAGCGCGACCAGGCTGCCGGCGACGTTGCCCGAACCCAGGGCGTCGTGGAACATCACGCCGATGCCGGCAGTCGCCCCGGCGATCGCCAGCCAGGTGTGCGGCGCCACGCGCTCGCCAAGGAAGAGCCGACCGGCGATCGCCGCGCAGAACGGCATCACGCCCATCATGAGCAGCGCGTTGGCGACGGTCGTGAGGCTGAGCGCGAGCATGAAGCTGGTGAGCATCGCCGCCCAGGCGAGGCTGGAGACCAACCCCGGCCATCCCATCGACACGAGCCTGCGCACGGCGCCGCCACGGTAGCGCGCGAGCATCAGCACCGCGACTACCGCGCACAGAAAGAGCGAACGCCAGAAAGCCGCCTCCCAGCCGTTGGTGACGGTGGATGCGCGCGACACCAGCCCCGCCGTGCTCCAGAGGAAGGTGCACAGCACCAGCACGGCGATAGCCCGCCGGTGCCGGGCGGGATTCACTGCGAGTGAGGAACTCAATGCGCGGGGAGGGCGACCGCGACGCCGCGTGCGCCGGTTTTTTCGATGGCGCGGGCAACCAGGCCTGACGTCTTGGCATCTTCCACGACGCCGCGCAGGTAGGCGAGGCCGGCATCCTTGCCTTTGGGTACCGCGATAGACTGCTGCACGGCCATGAAGCGCCCCTCAACGAGGCGAGAGCCGGGCAGCTTGGCGCTCATGTTGATGAGGGCCTCGGTCAGTCCGGCGAGCGCGTCGGCCTTGCCTTCGGCGAGCAGCGCGAAGGCGGCATCGTTGCCTGCCACCGACAGAAGCTTGGCGTTCTTCAGGTTGCGCTGGAGGTAGAGCTCATAGTTGGCGCGCGCCGGAGCGGCTACGCGCAAGCCCGCGCGATCAACCTCGGCCGCGTTCTTCAGCGCGGACGCGCCCGGCACGAGGTAGGTCGCGTTCAGTTCGAGGTAGGCCGGCGTGAAGCCCATGATTTTCTCGCGCTGCGGATCGGAGCCGAGGAAGGCGATGTCCCAGACGTTGGCCGGCGCGGCATCGCCCAGCGCGGCGACACTGTCGAAGGCGACGATCGTGACGGGCACGCCGAGCCGCCGGCCGATGTCGTTGGCGAGATCCACGGCGACGCCGCGCGACTCGCCGGTCGCCTGGTCCTTCTGCGCGAGGATGAAATTGCCGTAGTTGATGCCGACGCGGAGTTTTCCGGTCCGGGCGAGGTCGGCACGTAGGGCTTGCATCGGAGGATTCTATCCCGCGGCGCGCCGGTCGAGCGCGAGGGAGATACCTTCGTTCAATGCCGCTGCCGCGAGCACTACCAGGCCGCCAACGACGATGGCGGCTGCGGGTGCCTCGCCCAGCGCGAGCCACACCCACAGCGGGCCGAGCACGATCTCGAGCAGCGAGAGGAGGCCGATCTCGGCGGCGGTGAGGTGCAGCAGCACCATACGCACGAGCAGCACGCACGGCAGCGCGAGCTGGAACACGGCGAGCCCGCCGTAGAGCGCGAGATCCTTCGGCGAGGCGCTGAAGGGAAGCGCCATCGGCCATGACAGTAGGACCGCGATCGCGCCGCCTCCAAGCAGCGCCGGAACCAGGTCGACGCGCCCGCGCCCGAGCTTCACGACCACCGTGTTGACAGCGGCCGCGATGGGTATCGCGAGTGCGATCAGGCTGCCCTCGATATTGCCGGTGCGCAGTGCGTCGTTGAACATGATGCCGATGCCGCCTGACGCCGCGACGATGGCGAGCCAGGTGCGCGCCGGCACGCGCTCGCGCAGGAACAGCCACCCGGCGAGCGCGGCGCAGAACGGCATCACGCCCATGATGAAGAGCGCGTTCGCCACGGTGGTGCGGCTCAGGGCAAGCATGAACGAGACGAACATCGTCGCCCAGCACAGGCTCGAGAACACGCCCGGCCAGCCCATCGTCAGGATTTTGCCCAGGGCATCGCCGCGATGCTGCACGAACAGCAGCACGCCGATCACGACGCACAGGAACAGCGAGCGCCAGAACGACGCCTCCCAGCCGTTGGTGACGGAGGATGCGCGCGTAACGATGCCCGCCGTGCTCCAGAGGAACGTGCACAACAGCATTACTGCGATGCCGAGCCTGCGCTCGGCCGCGTTTGGCGCGGAAACGGGACGCTCCTAGCTTCCGGGCTTGACCCAGGTCTCCGACCAGGCGAGGCAGGCGCTGGTCGAATCGCGCTCGCCGCGTTTCTCCGCATACGGCGCGCCGGCGGCGGCGCGGCCGTTTAGCGAGATGCGCGCGGCCTTCGCCGGGAAGAACGTGCTGAACACGCCGATCGGACGGCCGCCAGAACCCGGTGGCATGTTTAGCACGAAGGGCGCGAGGAAGTCTTCCCAGGTGAGGAGGACGTCGCCGTCCTTCGCCGTCACCAACTCCGCGGCCTTGGTGTCGATGCCGCCCAGGCGGGCGAAGGCGGCCTGCGCCACCGGCGTCTTCGCGTCGGCGAAGGCGGGGAAAAGCAGCGACTCGATCTCCTTTTGCAGCCAGCGTGCCACCGGCGGGTTGTCGGACCAGATCTTCACCTCGCCGCCGGTTAGCGTGCTCTTCATGAAGAGGGCGTGGCCCGCGCCGGCCGGGCACCACAGCACGCGCCAGTGGCTCGCGCGGTCGGTCTGCGTCTTGCCGCCGTCGGGGCTGAAGCGGATGAACGAGTTTTCCCCGGTCATCAGGACGTGGTTGGGGTCGACAGGCGACGGACCGACAGGTGAACTCATGGCTTCCTCCGTTGGCGTATGCCGGATAATTGCAGAATGTCCGTTGCCGAGGCAATCGATTTCCGTCCCGATGCCCCGGAATTCCTGCGCGACCCCTTTCCCCTCTACCGCCGCATGCGCGAGGAAGACCCGGTGCACTGGAGCCCGTGGCTGAAGGCCTGGGTACTCACGCGCTACGACGACTGCAAGGCCGTGCTGCTGGACAAGGAGGTCTCCTCGGACCGGCTGCGGCCCTATTTCGCCACGCTTCCGGGGGCCGAGGCGGCGCGCATCGGCCAGATCATCCGCTACCTCACGCACTGGATGGTGTTCCGCGACCCGCCCGAGCACACGCGCCTGCGCCGGCTCACGAGCAAGGTGTTCCACCTGCAGTCCATGAATGCCATGCGCCCCGCAGCCGAAGAACTGACGCATTGGCTTTTCGACAGGATTGGAAAACGCCAGGAAATAGACTTTGTCGCGGATTTCGCCGCTCCGCTGCCGGCGCTCGTGATCATGGCGATGCTCGGCGTGCCGAAGGAGGAACTGGCGAAGGTGAAGCGCATGTCGGACGACATCGCCCTCTTCATCGGCAGCTCGCGCATGTCGCCGGACAAGTACGACATCGCGGAACGCGCAACGCGTGAAATGGCGGGGTTCTTTCGCGAATTGATTGAAGACCGGCGCACCACTGCGAGAAACGATCTTCTTTCAGAACTGGTTCACCTCCGGGACGGCGCGGATTCCCTGTCGCAGGATGAACTCGTCGCCACCTGCATCCTGCTGCTCTTCGCCGGACACGAGACGACCACCAACCACATCGCCAACGGCTTGCTGTCGCTGCTGCGTTTCCCGCGGGAATCTGATTTGTTGAAAGAAAATCCAGAAATAGCGCCACGTGCCATCGAGGAACTGCTCCGCTACGACGGCCCGAGCGGGGCGCAGGTACGCATCGTGAAGGTGGAGCAGGAATTGCGCGGCAGGACGCTCAAACCTGGCGACCGCGTGTTCCTGATGCTGAATGCGGCGAACCGGGACCCCGAGGCTTACGACGAGCCCGACCGCCTGGTCCTCGGCCGGGGCGGGGTCGCGCACCTCACCTTCGGCTTCGGCATGCACATCTGCCTCGGTTTCCCGCTCGCGCGCATGGAGGGCCAGGTGGCGCTGCCGGCGGTGGTGCGCCACTGGGAGAAGATCGCGCTCGCCGTGCCCGAGTTGCGCCTCGCGTGGCTCAACTCGATGGTGTTCCGGGGCATGACGTCCTTGCCTCTTTTCGTAAGGTAATAGAAGTGGAAATCCCCGCTATTCGCCTCGGCGCAGTCAGCGTCTATGCCGGCGAAAAATCAGGGAAATATCCGGACGGCAACCAGGTCGTGGTGCGTGGCGCGGACACCCTCGTCGCGTTCGACACGCCGCTGGTCGCCAACCGGCTCGGGCGCGAACTGCTCGACGCGGATTTCGTGGTGCTGGGCCACGTGCACGAGGACCACATGGCGGGGCTGCAGCGTCTTCGGCATGTACCGCTCTACGTGCACGAGGCAGACGCAGAGGCCGCGCGCAGCTGGGAGGGCCTCGCGCGCCACTACGGCTACGCGCCCGAAGTGCTGGCGGGCATGCGCATCAAGATCGAACGCGAATTCCACTATGCGCCGCGTCCCGATGCGCAGTCCTACGCGGACGGCGCCTCCTGGAATCTCGGCGGTGGCGTGACGGTGCGCGCCTGGCACATGCCCGGCCATACGAGCGGGCACTGCGTGCTACTGGTGGAACCGGGCGGCATCGCCTTCATCGGCGACATCGACCTGTCTTCCTTCGGCCCGTACTACGGCGACGCCACCTCGAGCCTCGTCGCGTTCCGGCGCACGCTGCAGGCGATGAGGAACATACCGGCGAAGGTGTGGATTACTTCGCACCACAAGGGCGTCATCACCGACCGGGAAACGTTCCTCCGCCTGCTTGCGGCCTTCGCCTCGCGGCTTGATGCGCGCGAAGAGGCGATCGCGCAGCATCTCCGTCAGAATCCCTCGACGCTTGCCGAACTGGCGGCGCACCGCTTCGTCTATCCGAAGAGCCTCGACGACCTGTATTACGCGGATGCCGAGCGCCGCACCATCGAGCAGCACCTCGAGGCGCTCGCACTCGGCGGTCGCGCCATCGAAGAGGCCGGGCGCTGGCGGTCGGTCTAGCCGGGCTTGACCGCAGTCAAGAATACCCGCGGTGCCGTCAGCCGATAATCGCAGCGTGGCGAAGAAAAGCAGATTCGGGCTCAAAGGGCGCGGCGTCGATCCGAAGGCGCGCGAGGAGATCCGCGCGCTGCTGGGCAAGGAACCGCGCCGCCGCGACCTGCTGATCGAGCACCTGCACAGGATCCAGGACCGCTGCGGTCACCTGTCGTCGGCGCACCTGGCCGCGCTTGCGGAGGAGATGCGCCTGTCGCAGACCGAGGTCTACGAAGTCGCGACCTTCTACCACCACTTCGACGTGGTGAAGGAAGGCGAGGCACCGCCGCCCGCGCTCACGGTACGGGTTTGCGACTCGCTCTCATGTTCACTTTTTGGTTCTGTAGTCTTAATTAGAAATCTATCGAAAACCCTTGGAAAGGACGTCCGGGTACTCCATGCCCCCTGCGTCGGGCGCTGCGAATCCGCTCCCGTGGCGATTGTCGGGCAGTTCCCGGTCTTGAAGGCGACTGTTGATTCTGTTCGCTTGTCTGTCGAAAAGAAAAATCTCAAATGTCCTGAAACGCAATACATCGACTTCGACAGCTATTCGAGGAACGGCGGCTATAAGCTGATCGCGGATTGCCTTGCCGGCAAGCGCACGCGCGAGGAAATCACCAAAATCATGGAGGATTCGGCGCTGCGAGGGCTGGGCGGCGCCGGATTCCCCACCGGCCGCAAGTGGCAGATCGTCGCCGCGGAACCTGCGCCGCGCTTGATGGCGGTGAACATCGACGAAGGCGAACCGGGCACGTTCAAGGACCGCTACTTCCTCGAGCGCGATCCGCATCGTTTCCTGGAAGGCATGCTGGTCGCGGCCTGGTGCGCCGGGGTTGGCGAGATCTACATCTATTTGAGGGATGAATACGCGGGTTGCCGGGCAATGCTTGAAAGAGAGATCTTGAAGTTGAAGTCAAAAGCCGGATTCCCTCTGCCCCCGATTCACCTTCGTCGTGGCGCCGGCGCGTACATCTGCGGCGAAGAGTCGGCGATGATCGAATCCATCGAAGGCAAGCGCGGCATGCCGCGCTTGCGGCCGCCGTATGTCGCGCAGGTGGGCCTGTTCGGCTACCCGACCCTCGAGCACAACATGGAAACGGTTTACTGGGTGCGCGAGATCGTGGAAAAAGGCGGCGCCTGGTTCGCTTCGCAGGGTCGGAACGGCCGCAAGGGACTGCGCTCCTTTTCGGTGTCGGGCCGCGTGAAGCAGCCGGGCGTGCATATCGCGCCCGCCGGAATCACCGTGCGCGAGTTGATCGACGAGTTCTGCGGCGGGATGCTTCCCGGCCACGAGTTCTACGCCTATCTCCCCGGCGGGGCTTCGGGTGGAATACTCCCTGAAAGACTTGGCAATGTTCCACTGGACTTCGATACCCTGCAGCCGCACGGCTGCTTTATAGGCTCCGCGGCAGTCGTCATTCTTTCCGACAAGGATAAAGCTTCAGATGCCGCGAAGAACCTGACGGAATTCTTCAAGGCGGAGTCCTGCGGCCAGTGCACCCCCTGCCGGGTGGGCACTGCCAAGGCACTGGGGCTGATGGCCGCGAAGCAATGGAACCAGCCGTTGCTCAGGGAACTCTCGCAGGCCATGATGGACGCCTCGATCTGCGGCCTGGGGCAGGCGGCACCGAACCCGGCGCTCACCGTGATGAAATATTTTCCGCATGAAGTAGGATAGAGGGAAATAGCGCCATGGACCGCATTAGCACGAAGCAACTCGCGACGCTGCCGGTCGAGTTCAAGTTGAACGGCAAGACGGTCGTCGGCCGTCCGGACGAGCCGATCATCGAGACGGCGCGCCAGAACGGCATTTCGATCCCGCACCTTTGCTATTCGCGCACGCTGCGCCCCGACGGCAACTGTCGCGCCTGCGTGGTCGAGGTAAAGGGCGAGCGCGTGCTCGCGCCCTCGTGCTGCCGCTTCCCGACGCAGGGCATGGAGGTCAACACGGACAGCCCGCGCGCGCTCGCGTCTCAGAAAATGGTACTTGAGCTGTTGCTGTCGGACATGCCGGAGACCCAATACACGCTCAACAACAAGGTCGACGTGTGGGCGCGCAAGCTGGGGGTCGGAAAACCAAGATTCAAATCACGGGAACAACCCAAAGCCGATATTTCCCATCCCGCAATTGCGGTCAACCTGGACGCCTGCATCCAGTGCACGCGCTGCGTTCGCGCCTGCCGCGAGGAGCAGGTGAACGACGTCATCGGTTACGCGTTCCGCGGCGAGCATTCCAGGATCGTCTTCGACCAGGACGACCCGATGGGCACCTCCACCTGCGTCGCCTGCGGCGAATGCGTGCAGGTCTGCCCCACCGGGGCGCTGATGCCCGCGCGTGAGGCGGGGCTGGAGGTCGTGGACAAGAAGGTGGACTCGGTGTGCCCGTTCTGCGGCGTCGGCTGCCAGCTCACCTACCACGTGGAGAAGTCGAGCAACGTCATCAAGTTCGTCAGCGGGCGCGACGGCCCGTCGAACCACGGCCGGCTCTGCGTCAAGGGCCGCTACGGTTTCGACTACGTACAGCATCCGCAGCGCCTTACGAAACCCCTGATCAGGAAAGCAGGGATCAAGAAGACGGCGCACTTCACGGTCGACCCGGCGAACTGGAAAGAGGCATTCCGCGAGGCAAGCTGGGAAGAGGCGCTCGATTTCGCCGCGGCGGGTCTCAGGAAGATCAGGGATCGGGACCGGTTTGCGCTCGCGGGATTCGGTTCCGCCAAGGGATCGAACGAGGAGGCCTACCTCTTCCAGAAGCTGGTGCGCACCGGCTTCGGCACCAACAACGTCGACCACTGCACGCGGCTGTGCCATGCGTCCTCGGTCGCCGCGCTGCTCGAAGGCGTAGGCTCGGGCGCGGTCTCCAACCAGGTGAGCGACGTGATGAACGCCGAAGTCGTGTTCCTCATCGGCGCCAATCCCACGGTCAACCACCCGGTCGCCGCAACCTGGATGAAGAACGCGGCGAAGAACGGCGTGAAGCTGATCGTCGCCGATCCGCGCCGCACCGAACTGGCGCGCCACGCCGCTTATTTTCTGCAGTTCAACGCCGATACCGACGTGGCGCTGCTGAACGCCATCATCCACGCAATCATCGATGAAGGCCTGGTGAACGAGAGTTTCGTAAGAGACAGGACGAGTGGATTCGAAGCACTCAAGGAAAACGCGAAGGCGTTCTCTCCCGAGAAGATGGCGCCGATCTGCGGCATTCCGGCAAAAACGATACGCGAAGTGGCGCGCCTGTTCGCCACCTCCAAGGGCTCGATGATCCTCTGGGGCATGGGCATTTCGCAGCACGTGCACGGCACCGACAATGCGCGCTGCCTGATCGCGCTTTCCCTGATGACGGGCCAGGTGGGACGCGTCGGCACCGGGCTGCATCCGCTGCGCGGGCAGAACAACGTGCAGGGCGCTTCCGACTCCGGCCTCATCCCGATGATGTACCCGGACTACCAGCGCGTCGACGATCCGGAAGCTAACAAGCGCTTCGAGGCGCTGTGGGGCACCAAGCTGGAGAAGAAACCCGGGCTCACCGTCGTCGAAGTCATTCGCGCCGCGGAAGCCGGCCAGGTCCGCGGCATGTACATCATGGGCGAGAACCCGGCGATGTCCGACCCGGACGCGGAGCATGCGCGCGCGGCGATGGCGAAATTCGAGCACCTCGTGGTGCAGGACATCTTCCTCACCGAGACCTGTTACCTCGCCGACGTGGTACTGCCGGCCACGGCCTGGCCGGAAAAAGACGGGACCGTGACGAACACCGACCGCATGGTGCAGCTCGGCCGCAAGGCGCTCGAGCCGCCGGGCGAGGCAAGACCGGACCTCTGGATCATCAACGCACTCGCGAAGCGGCTGGGTTTGAACTGGTCTTATGAAAAACCAGAACAGGTCTGGGACGAAATGCGCAAGGGCATGAATTCCGTTGCCGGCATCACCTGGGAGCGCCTGGAACGCGATTCCTGCGTCACCTATCCGTGCGAGAAC
>SHXL01000165.1 GCA_009693345.1 Betaproteobacteria bacterium | reverse complement strand
CCCTGCGCCTTGAAGTAGCCCTTCTCTTCGGCGACCCACTCGTGCAGGCGGAAATGCGGCGTGATGGCGAATTTGGACATGGCTGGGTTCCTTGGTCAGTCGGGCAATTCGCTGGCTTTCACCCCGGCGCGCAGGCCGGCGGCCTCGGCATTCGCGTAATTGAGTTCGATCTTGACGCCGTTGGGGTCGAACATGAAGAGCTGGTAGAGGCCCTGATCGTCCACCTTGCGCTGTTTGAAATCCACACCGAGCGATTCGAGGTGCGCGATCATCTCGCGCAGCCCGGTGGCGCGGAACGCGATGTGGTCCACAGCTCCGCTGCCGGCGGTTGCCTGCGATTCCTGGCCGACGTAGCGCTTGCGGTTCTCGCTCACCTTCTCCCCGCCCTCGGTGACGTGCACCACGTCCTTGTCGCCGAGGTACAGCCAGAACACCGGGAACTTGAAGTCCGGATTCGGCCCGACGCGCATGCCGAGCACATCAACGTACCAGGCGCGCGTCTTTTCCATGTCCGCGGTCTGCAGCAGGAAATGCTCGATGTGGCTGAGAGGCATGGCTGGTTCCTTCCCGCGCCTGCTATTTCTTGAGGCCGATCAGCTGCATGAGACGCGCAAGGTCGGCGTCCTCCGCGGCGATCAGCTCGCCGAACTCCGCCGCCGGCAGGAACGCCGGGCGCACCGCGTACTTCTCGCTGCCTCTGACGAACTCCGGGCTCTCGACGGTCCTGCGAATGGCGTACTCCAGCACGGCGATAACGCCGACCGGCGTGCCCTTGGGCACCGCAATGCCTCTCCAGGCCTCGAGCGACACGTCCACGCCCTGCTCGCGGGCAGTCGGCACCTCGGGTAAAGCTGGATCGCGCCTGGGTATCAGAGCGGCAAGCGCACGCACGGCGCCGGACTTGATGTGCGACGCAAGCGCGCCCGGCAACTGCACTGTCGCATCTACGTGGCTGCCGAGCAGGTTCGGCACCACTTGTCCCGCACCGTAGGGAATATCCGACACCTCGACCGCCGCGGCCTTGAACAGCGCCACAGAAGAGATGTGCGTGTGACTGCCGGTGCCGGAGTTCGCCACGCTGATCTTGCCGGGGCGTGCTTTCGCGTCCGCGATGAATTCACCCAGGGTCTTCCATTTCGCGTCGCCGCGCACCGCGAGCAGGGGCGATTCCACCAGCACCCGCGCCACCGCATTGAATGCCCGGTAGTCGGAGGCGAGCTGGCCGGAATGGTAGGTGGTCGAGATCGAGTTCGAATTCCACACCAGCGAGTAGCCGTCCGGCTTCTGGCTGGCGACGTACTTGTAGCCGACCGCGCCGCCGGCGCCCGGGCGGTTCACCACCAGCACGTTGACGCCCAGCTGGCGGCCCATGCCTTCGGCGAGCACGCGGGCCGTGATGTCGGCGGACGACCCGGCGGGAAACAGCACCGTGATTTCTATATTGCCTTTCTGAGGAAAAGGGGTCTCCTGGCCATGAGCGGAAACGCAAAAACCCAGCAGTAGAAAAAACAATTTCAGGCAAGCACCTCCGCAACCGTCACTCGCCTGCCTTCCTTCGCCGACAGTATCCCGGCGCGGATCACGGCAAGCGACGCAGTGGCGCGCTCGCCGGTCATTTCAGGCTCCGCGCCGCCGCGCGCGGCCGCGGCGAACTCCTCCAGCTCTTCGACGATCGCGTCGTTCTTCGCGCAGGGCACGGGCTCGATGCCCGGCACGCCGCGCTTCACGAGCCTCAAGCCCTGGTGCAGGTCGTAATACGCGCTTGCCTCCTTGCCGTAGATGTTCATGACGTAATTCTCCGAAGCCGATGCGTAGCTGGCGTTGAGCGTGGAGAGCGCGCCATTCTCATGCTCCAGCACCAGGCTCGCGACATCGGGATTGTCCCCGGGCAGCACCAGCTGCGCGAGCCGCGCACTGACCGCCACCACCGGCCCGACCAGGTACTCGAGCACGTCGGTGTAATGGATCCCGATCTGCAGCATCACGCCCCCGGGCATGCCGCTCGCCTGGTAGCGCCACGATCCGAGGTCGATCTTGCCGGCGCGGTCGCGGCTGATGTTCGATTCGGCGTTGACCAGCCTGCCGAAGACCCCGGCATCGATCTGCTTCCTCACCCACCGGAACGCGCTCTCGCGGCGCCGCTGGTAGCCGACGGACAGCACCACGCCGGCCTTGCGGCAGGCAGCGGTGATGGCGCGCGCATCGGCGATCGTATTGGCGATCGGCTTGTCGAGGAACACGTGCTTGCCGGCGCGCGCCGCCGCGGCCGTGGTTTCGAGATGCGCATCGTTGGGGGTCGTATTGATGATTCCGTCAACGCCGTTGTCTTTCAGAATGGAATCAAATGAAGGCGAAGATCGGCAACCATATTTCTTCGCGAACGCATTGCGTTTCTCTTCGGATCGCGAAAAGCAGGTCACGATTTCCAGCTTGCCGGAACGCTTGATCGCATCGGCGAGCACGTCCGACCACCACCCCATTCCTACGCAAGCAACCCTCACTTCGCGCTTGCGCCGATCGACTCGACCGCCTCGCGCGCGACGCGCTCGTCGAATTCGAAATTGCCGCCGCTCACGCCAACGCCGCCGATGCACTCGCCCTCGACGATCACCGGGCAGCCGCCTTCCATCGCCGTCCAGCGCTCCGGGCCCGAGGCCAGCGCCAGCCCGAGGGCGTGGATCGTGTCGAGCGCCTGCGCCTGCGCGCCCTTGGCCCCGGTCGGCCGCCGGTTGGAGGCGGCGCACACCGCCTTCACGGTCGCCGAGTGCACCGTATGGAATCGCCCGCCGTCCATGCGCTCGAGCAGGAGCAGGTGCCCGCCGGCGTCAGCGATCGCCACCGCGATTGCGATCCTGCCCTTCTGCGCGGCGGCAATGGCGGTCGCCATCATTTTTTTGGCGCCGGCGACCGTGAGTCGCTTCGAATCTTCAAAGTGGTTCAATTCGCACCTTTCCAAGTGCCCGCAAAATTCGTTCCGGCGTGAACGGCATTGCCGTCACGCGCGCGTTGAGCGGCGCGAGTGCGTCGTTGATCGCGTTCATCACCGCCGCCGGCGCGCCGGCGGTGCCCGCTTCGCCCACGCCCTTGGCGCCGAGCTGCGACTGCATCGTGGGCGTCTCGACGTGCGCGCAGATGATGTCGGGCATCTCGCCCGACATCGGCACGAGGTAATCCGCCATGCTGCCGTTGAGCAGCTGGCCTTCGGGGTTGTAGAGGCATTCCTCGAACAGGGCGGCGCCGATTCCCTGCACCACGCCGCCGCGCAGCTGCTCGTCCACCAGCATCGGGTTGATGATCGTGCCGGAATCCTCCACGCACCAGTGCTTGAGCAGCTTGACGAAGCCGGTATCGGTATCGACTTCCACAAGCGATGCTTGAATGCCGTTAGTGAAGGTGAAGCCGTACTGGCGCGGCGTGTAGTGCCGCGTCACGGTGAGCTCGGACTGGAAATCCATCGGCAGGGTGTCCGGCCGGAAATAGGCGACACGACCAAGCTCTTCAAGGGGTATTTTTTTCTCTTGAGTCAGTTTGCTGACGATGGTGTTGTTTTCGATGCTCAACGTTTCCTTTCCGACATTCAATATCCTGGAAGCAATATCCAGAATGTTGGACATCAGGGCGCGACCCGCGAGAAGCACTGCTTCTCCGCCGATGCCCGCGCCGCGCGAGGCCCAGGTGCCGCCGCCGTAGGGCGTCACGCCGGTGTCGCCCGTAATTACCTTTACTTTATCGAGGGAAACTCCGACAGCACTGGCTGCGATTTGCGCGAAGATGCCCTCGGTACCCTGCCCCTGCTCGGTGACGCTGCACATCACGGTCACCATGCCGGTGGGTTCCAGGCGCAGCGTGGCGCCGTCCTGCGCCGAGATGCGCGCGCCGCCGACGCCGTAGAAGGCCGGGGAAGGATTGGTCACCTCGATCATCGCTGCGAGGCCGATGCCACGGAAAATATTTTGTTTTCTGAGGGATTTTTGTTCTTCACGCAGTTTTTGATACGACATTAAATCTAAAAGCTTATTCAATGTCTGATGATGAGAAAGTTTCTCAAACTTTATCCCTGAAGGAAACGTATACGGATAGGCATCGTCCGGAATCAGGTTCTTCCGGCGGAATTCGGCCGGGTCCATGCCGAGTTTGGCGGCCGCCTTGTCGACGATGCCTTCGGTCAGCGCCACTGCGATCGGATGCCCGACCGCGCGGTACTGGCAGGTGACGTTCTTGTTGGTGAAGACCACGTTCAGTTTCGCGCGGTACTTCTGGTGCTTGTAGGGGCCGCCGGTCAGGTTGACGACCTGGTTGCCCTCGATGCCGCTGGTGCGCGGATAGACCGAGTACGGTCCGATCGAGGTCAGGTCGTCCAGGTCGAACGCGAGTATTTCCCCCGCTTTCGTCGCCGCCAACCTGATTTTGACCTTGTGTTCCCTGGCATGAATGTCCGTGATGAACGACTCCAGCCGGTCGGCGACGAACTTCACCGGGCGGCGCAGCATCACCGACAGCGCCGCGGTCGCCATCTCGTCGGGATAGACGTGCACCTTGATGCCGAAGGAGCCGCCGACGTCCTTCGCGATCACGCGCACGCTCGCCTCGGGAATGCCGAGGTGTCGCGAGAAAATATCCTGCATCATGTGCGGCGCCTGGGTCGAGTGATACACGGTGAGCGAATGCTCGGCCGCGTTGTAGTCGGCGAGGATGGAACGCGTCTCGAGGCACACGCCGGTGTGGCGCCCGAAGTCGAAGGTCTCCTCGACGACGACATCGGCTTGCGCGAACACCTCGTTCACGCCGCCCGTGTCGTGCTCGCGCTTGAAGCAGATGTTGTCGCTGAACTCCGGGTGAATCACCTTTTTCCCCGCCAAGGCTTCTTCCATGTCGATCACGGCGGGCAGCTCCTCCCACTCCACCTCGATCAGCCCCAGCGCATCCTCGGCCTGCGTGCGCGTCTCCGCGACCACCGCCGCCACCGCCTCGCCCTGCCAGCAGGCGCGCTCGATCGCGATCGCGTGCTGCGGCGGCGACTTGATGCCCTTCAGGTGGGCGAGAACACCGACCCAGGGCGTGCAGTATTCCGCGACAGCCCTGCCGTCGAAAACTCCGATAACGCCTTTGGCCTGGCTTGCTTTTTTCAAGTCAAGCTTCCTTATCCGGGCATGCGCGTGCGGGCTCCTGTAGAAAACCACGTGCACGAGCCGCGGGAAACGCAGGTCATCCACGTAGGTGCCGCGCCCCTGCAGCAGGCGCTGCGCGTTGGGCCGCGGCACCGACTGGCCGATATAGCCGCGGTCGACCCTCGTGCCGGGGGCATGCAGCGGTAGTTCAGCCTTGCCCATTCATGACCTCCTCGATGGCATCGACGATTGCCTGATATCCGGTGCAGCGGCAGTAGTTGCCGGAAATATGGCTCCTTATTTCCTCTCTCGTGGGTTTGTTCGAATTCAAGATCAGGTCCTGTGCGGCGAGAAGCATCCCCGGCGTGCAGAACCCGCATTGCAGGGCGTTATGCTCGTGAAACGCCTTTTGCAGCCTGGAGAGCTCCTTCGAATCCGACAGCCCCTCGATCGTGTCGACGCGGCAGCCGTTCGCCTGCACGGCAAGCATCAGGCAGCCGCGCACGATGTCGCCGTTGACGCGGATCGTGCAGGCGCCGCAGACGCCGTGCTCGCAGCCGGCGTGCACGCCGGTCAGGCCGAGCTCGTCGCGCAGGAAATCCACCAGGTGCTGGCGCGCGGGCACGCGCCGGCTCACCTGCGCGCCGTTGACCGTCAGCGTGATGTCGTGAGCGTGTTCCATGCGCGTTCCAGGAGGACGCCGGCGAGGTGCAGCTTGGTCGCCGGAGAGTTGTAGAGGTCTGCGGACGGATGCAGGTTTTCATCGAGAAAGCTTTTTGCCTTCTCCTTGTCTGAAAAGCCTTTCAGGACGAAAGGCACGGGCCCAGTCCCGAAAAACACGATCCTCCCATTGTGCGCGGCGAGCCCGACGATGGCGTAGTCGCCCTGGCGCCGGGTCAACTCGAGAAAAACCGAGCGGTCGGATGTTCCCGCCTTGGGAAACTCGGCGGCGGTCAGGATCTCGCCGGCTTTCAGGTCGGTCTCGAACAGGCCTTTGAAGAATTTTTCCGCAGTGACTTT